>JAISCP010000094.1 GCA_031265495.1 Heliobacteriaceae bacterium
GGCAGTAAAGCTTAATTGCCCCCTCACCTGAATTTCTAAATTCACACTGCGTGTTCATCAAGAAATTCATCCTCTCCCGTATGGAGAGGGGAATAATAAAGAGATGCTCAGCACCTGCCTTCTGTACGGGGAAGTAAAGCTTACGGAAATTGTATATTTTTATCGGTGGCCGGATCCTGAAACAAGTTCAGGATGACGTGGCGGTTATGGTGTGATTTGTCATGTGCAGATGCTGAACGCTGCTTTGCTGCACCCACCATTGTAATCACTCGCAAGCTCGTGAACAATGGATGTGTAAATTCAGCATGACAAAGAGGCTGTTCCCTCTTTCCTGTTTACTATTTACTAATTTAGCTATCAGCCTTCTATATCTCTTAGTCACTTTCATGCTATAATCATTTTTATGAATAAAAAGCCTGTAATTGCCGTAGTGGGACGCCCGAATGTAGGCAAATCCACCTTTGTTAACCGTCTTGCCGGAGCGAGAAACTCTATTGTTGACGATACGCCGGGCGTTACGCGCGACAGAATTTACTTTGACGTTGAATGGCAGCATAAATATTTTACCGTAATTGATACCGGCGGGATTATACCGGACGACGAAGGCGAAATGATGATTTCTGTTTTTGACCAGGCAAAAATCGCCTGTGAAGAAGCTGATAAAATAATTTTTCTTGTAGACGGCAAAGAAGGCATAAATCCTGTTGATTATGATATTGCAAATATTTTGCGCAGGTCTGAAAAACCCGTTGTACTTGTCGTAAACAAAATTGATAACCCGCAGTCGCAGGCTTTGACCGGGGAATTTTATGCGCTTGCTCTGGGTGAACCTCAAGGGCTTTCGGCGCTTCACGGAAGCGGCGGGGTAGGGGATTTGCTTGACCTGATTACCGAAGACTTTGAGGCTGACGAAGAAACCGGCGGAAATACCGCAGTCAGAATTGCCGCAGTGGGACGCCCGAACGCCGGAAAGTCTTCCATAATAAACGCTTTGCTGGATACAAACCGTGTAATTGTTTCGGATGTTTCCGGTACAACCCGCGACAGCATTGACAGCAGTATAACTTACAAGGGCCGTGAGTTTGTAATTGTGGATACTGCGGGAATTCGCAAAAAAGCCCGTGTGGATTACGGGGTCGAGAAGTTTGCGGTTGACCGCGCAATCCGCTCAATCCGCAGCTGCGACGCGGCGCTTCTGGTAATCGATGCTGTTGAAGGGATTTCCGATCAGGACAAAAAAATCTCCTCAATTATAATCGAAGCCGGAAAAGCCTTGATAATAGCAGTTAACAAATGGGATTTGGTGGAAAACAAAAAATCCGGTACGATTAATCAATTTGAAAAGAATTTATCAAACGAAATTCCGTTTTTGGAATATGCGCCGAAAATTTTTATCAGCGCGGTAACAAAGCAGCGTTTAAACCAAATTTTTGATAAGGCGCAGGAAGTTTACGAACAGGCGGTAAAACGGGTTTCCACAGGGCTTTTGAACAAGGTTGTAAAGGAAGCTTATATGCTCAATCCGCCGCAGTCGGTTAAGGGCAAGCGTTTAAAAATTTTCTACGCAACCCAGTTTGGCACACAGCCTCCGCATTTTGTAATCTTTGCCAATAATTCGGATTTAATGAAAGACCATTACAAGCGGTATTTAGAGAATAAGCTGCGTGAAGCCTTCGGGTTTTTCGGCACTCCGATAAGGATTTCGGTGAGGGAGCGTTCGGACAAAAAGTAATTTATTAGTGAATAGTGTTCAGTAAATAGTGAATAGGGTTGAATAGTTGAAAGGTTGAAGGGTTGAAAGGTTTAATCCCTTCTCCGAGAAGGTGGCACGAAGTGCCGGATGAGGGTTTTATAGGTTTTTAAGTGAAATAGGAAAGAGGGAACAGCAAAGGATTGCCACAGCCCATCTTAACCTCCCTGTCATGCTGAATTTGTCTTGGATTATTCGCAGTTCGCAGAAACGCGGTTCTGCTCACTTAGACGAGTTTCGGGCTTTGCCCTCCACTCTTGCGAAAATCCGCTATTTCAGGATCTGCCTTCTGTACGGGGAAGTAAAGCTTAATTGCCCCCTCACCCCAAACACTAAGCTCAACCTTCGGTTTCGCTAAGTGTTTGCACCCTCTCCCGTATGGAGAGGGAAAAGCAAGTTCAGCATGACAGGATGATGATTGTTTCCTATTCACCTAATCACTTAGTCACCTATTCACTCCTATTTACTATTTACTAAGCGCTATTTATTAATTTTCTCTGACAATATCCACTCTGTAACCGAGAATTTTTGCAATTGCCTGAACTTCTTTATAAGTTAAAGTATCACGATCCAGTTTTCCGTATATGCTTCCGCGCGAATACTTTTTGCCGAGTAATTTAGTCATTTCTGCGGCCAGCTTTGCAACGGAAGTTTTATTTAAAACCAACAGTGACATTATGTAACTTTTGTTATCCATAACTAAAGTATATAAAATTTGACAAATATTTAGAAATAAATTATAATTTGTCATGTATATGAGACAAATTATGTATTACTATGACAAAAAGTTATTTAAATTAACAATTGGAGGATAGATGAGTACAAAAAATGGTTTTACATTGGCGGAAGTATTGATAACTTTGGGGATTATCGGGGTAGTGGCGGCATTGACAATGCCTGCTTTAATATCAAATTATCAGCAAATGGTCGTAAAAACTCAGTTTAAAAAAGCTTATGCCGTGCTGCAGAACGCGTGGGGGCTGGCTGAATCTGACGGAGAGAGTTACGAGTGCTATTATTGGAAAGACAATCCTTACGGCGGACATCACTGCGATACTTATGACGCTCAGGGTGAGTGTACACACTATATAATGGACAGCGGCGGAGAATTACCGGCAGACGTTAACGGTAAATTTGATGATTGCGGTGTCCAGGCAGAGCGGATACTTGCAAATTTAAATATTGTTCAAACCTGTCAAAACAATGCTTACAGCGGCGGCTGTATTCCTGATTATGAAGGACTTGATACAGTAGTTAAAGCCGGCGGCGGTACGGATTACCAGGCAACTCAGCGTTCAACGGGATGCACCCGCTGGAGAAAATCCAATATACGAACAATGTCCAGCGCCCATGTACTTGCGGACGGTACAATTATTCTTGGATATGGAGCTTTTTATCCGAGGGCTTTTGCCGTAGATGTGAACGGTAAAAAAGGCCCGAACAAATGGGGGCATGATTTGTTTAGTTTTGCCCCAAAGGGCAATTCGCCGTCAAAAGTCAGTATAGCAGGCGGCACCTGTATGCAGCCTGAACAAGGCGGTGTAACTACTGCTGCCATGATTGAAAATATGCATAAATAGCTAGTTGGTAGGAGTGAATAGGAAATTAAGAGGGATAGTTTTTTAGTTGAAAGGTTGAATAGTTGAAGGGTTGAAAGGTTGAATTAACGTCATTGCGAGGAGCTTGCACGGCAAGCGACGAAGCAATCCAGTCAAAAACGTTGAATTTACCGGTTTGCCGCGTTGTCCCGCCCTCGTCTTGTCATGCTGAATTTATTTCAGCATCTGCACATGACAAATCACACCATAACCTCCCTGTCATCCTTGTATAGGTTAAGGTGGGCTGTGGCAATCCTTTGCTGTTCCCCCTTTCCTATTTACCTATTCACTGATAGCAGAGACTAGGGGTTAGAGACTAGAAACTAGTGTCTTTTCAGCCTTTCAACCGTTCAACCCTTCAACCTTTCAACTATTCAACCCCATTCACTATTTACTAATAATCATGTCCAAATCATCTTCCATAAGACTCTTTTGGAACTGTTCACATTCATCAACCAAATCCATTAAAACAGAGTATTTCTCGCTGTGCAGCGCCTTTGACAGGTCAACGCCGTCCGTAAAACTTATCCGGTAATGTTCCGGAGTTTTTTCCAAAATCTTAATCAGCCCGATTTCTTCAAAAATGCCGAATAAAATATTAAATACTTCGTAAGACTTGCCGAGAAAACTTGCACAGCGGCGAAGACCGACTTGTCCGCCGCTGCTGCCGGAGGCAAATTTTAACATTCCCGAAACCGTTTTTAAAAAGGCTTTTTCATCCAAATATTTGGGTTCGTAGTTCATGAAATGTATTGCCGAAGGGTTCGTCAGCTCAATTATTCGTTCAAAAGTTTCTCTGTCGCCGGGATAATCAAAAAACATTACGGCATCACAGGAACGGAGATTATCCC
Organism: Heliobacteriaceae bacterium; assembly: GCA_031265495.1. Classification (GTDB taxonomy): domain Bacteria; phylum Cyanobacteriota; class Vampirovibrionia; order Gastranaerophilales; family Gastranaerophilaceae; genus UBA947. The sequence goes on from JAISCP010000094.1 coordinate 4,200, forward strand.
TGTTAAAAGTCTTGTCCGATAAAGTTTTGAAAGGCTTCAGGGCGTCAGTAACGGCTTTGCTTTCCGCAAAAACCATAATATTTTGCGCCGAGTTTTTAACGTAATCCTCCACCAGAGGCAAAATCCCTGTTTTTTTACGATGGTCGTAATACTTCACGCTAATTTGCTCATCTTCTTTGAGATGCTCGGAGTGAATATCGTTAATAATAAGCTGTACGCTCGTATTGCCGTTATACTCGTTGATTTGCGGGTGGAAAGCGATATCCAGAATATCTCCCGCCACAAGCGCAATATCACCATGCTGCCAGCGGATACAGCTGAATTCCTGCCCGTCCGCCTGGCATGTAAGCCGCAAATGGTCTTTGTTTTCACCCATTAATCTTTTTTCTTTTATTTTTAAGTTTTTGAGCGAAAAAACCGGACTCGGGTTTGCAGCACCGAAAGGTTCAAGTTTGGAAATTTCTTCAACCAAATCCATATTGATTTCATCTGCATTCAAATCCAAATCAATATTCACAAACGGTTTGATTTCCTGTCCTGCCGTAACTTCTTTAATAGTGTTATTCAGGTTTTTCTTTACTTCTTCAAAGGAAATCTTTTCGGTTGAAAAAGCCAGCCCCGCCGCCATTGAATGCCCTCCGAAGCCGTCCAAAAGCTCGGAATTAACATTTATAACATCATAGAGATTTATGCCCTCTACGCTTCTTGCAGAGCAGCGCACCTGTTTTGTTTCTTCCGAGTATGTCATCAGGAATACCGGCTTATAATACTTTTCCGTCAGTTTTGACGCCGTAATCCCGACAATCCCGATATGCCATTTGGGGTTAAACAAAATTATCGCGGAATTTTTATTCCCTTCTTTTTCAAGCATTGCTTCAGCTTCCAAAAACATTTCCTGCCCGAGAGTCTGGCGGATTTTGTTGAATTCGTTCAGAGATTGAACTGCCATTTCAATTTCCTGCTTGTTGTCGGAAATCAGAACTTTCAAAGCTTCTTCCACTGTATCCAATCGTCCGCAGGCATTAATTCTCGGAGCAACGCCAAAGGCTATATTCTCGGAAGTTATACCGTTTTCGGCTTTGTATCCCGCATTTTCCAGAAGACGTTTCAGACCGTAGTGTTTGGGGATTAATTGAAGCCCTTTGGTTACAATGTAACGGTTTTCGCCGATTAGCGGCACAATATCAGCGATTGTTCCGACAGCGGCATAGGGCAGAATTTCATATATAAATTCGGTTTTATTGTATTTTTCCAGCAGAACCTGTGCAAGCTTAAACGCAACTCCGACCCCTGCAAGCGCGGTCATGTTTGTTATTTCTTTTGCGGTTAATTTTTCGTCCAGTGCATTTTGGGCTTTAGGGTTAATTATTCCGAAGGCTTTTGGCAGAACCTCAGGCGCTTCATGGTGGTCGGTTATAATCACGTCGATTTTAAAACTGTTTAAAAAATCTACCGCTTCAACGTCGCTGATCCCGCAGTCAACGGAAATTATAACTTTAGGTTTGAGAGAGGTCATTAATTTTACAAGCGCTGCCGTATCAAAGCCGTGACCTTCTTTTTCGCGGTCGGGAATAAAATAATTTACATCTGCGTCAAGAAACTTAAATGTCCGGTATAAAAGGGCTGTTGCGGTTATGCCGTCAGCGTCAAAATCTCCGTGAATAACAATTTTTTCTTTATTATCAATTGCCCGTACAATACGCTCGGCGCTTTTTTCCATGTCTGTAAATACATTTGGATGTAAAAGTTTCATTTCAAGCGGGTTAAGAAATTCTTTAATTTCCGCTTCGGTATTTATTCCGCGCATGGCCAGAAGCTTTTTTATAAAAGATTTTTCTGTTCCTTCGTATTTTTGGTATCTCCATTCTTTTTTCATAATACTATTTTATAACAAATAGCGGAAAAAGGTGAATAAGTGAATAGTAATTAGTGAATAGGATTAGTAAAAACACACCATAGCCGTCCCGTCATTGCGAGGAGCTTGCACGGCAAGCGACGAAGCAATCCAGTCAAAACAGTGAATTTACCGGATTGACGCCTCATCGTGCCCCTGTCATGCTGAACTCGGTTCAGCATCTGCCTTCTGTACGGGGAAGTAAATCTTACGGAAGCTGAATATTTTTATTGGTGGCCGGATCCTGAAATAAATTCAGGATGACAGGGCGGTTATGGTGTGATTTGTCATGTGCAGATGAGGTGGCGCAGAGAGAGGAATTCAACGGTTCCCTCTTTCCTGTTTACTATTAACTAATTTAGCCATCCCTCAATCCCTCTAATTTCCTATTCCCCTAATCACTTAGTCACCTAATCACTTATGTTAAGAATTGTTACAATTTCTGCATATTTCTAAAACAGGAAATAAAATTAATTTTTATATTTTTTATTGTGTTATACCTGAATTGGAGGTATACAAATATGGATAATTTAACACAAAGAGAAAAAGAAGTTTTGAAATTGATGAAAGACGGCTACGGTAATAACGAGATTGCAAAGCTGATTTTTGTAAGCAAGTATACGGTTAAGGCTCATGTTAGCTCTATTTTAAGAAAGACTCAGGCCAAAAACCGCGCTCACTTAATCTATATCGCTGCTAAATCAGGACTGCTGGATTAAGCTATTTTACCGGTCGCGACGCGCAGCCTGCGCTTCCCTAAAAATCGTATTCGGGAATTACAAACGGCTCATTGTTGGCGTCTTTATCAACAAATGCAAGATAATATTCCATTGCTTTGTCTTTTGCAGCCGCGTAAAATTCATCGGAAATAAACTTTTTGTGCAGCTCTGTGCGTTCGCCGGAATAGTTACCGAGAACATTCGCGTAAGTTTCAATTACCGCTTTGTTTGAACCTCCTGCGTAGGCTTTTGTTTTGGCGTCTGTTCCTGAGGGGCGGATTTCTATATATTTTCCGGCAAACTCCAAATAAGTCCCGTCACCCACGAACTTTACGGAATTTAAGTTATCAAAAAGAAGGCTTTGAAAAGTGTCGTTTAGTACGTCGCGCACATCCTGAATACTCATAACTCCTTCTTTTACAGCTATTGCAAGAGAAAGATAAAACAAATCGTTTTTTGTTCGTTTTTCCTCGCCGAGAATTTTTTCCCGCTTTAATTTATTAATATCAGGTTCGGATTCGTTGTAATAAGAAATATCCGTGCGCGTGTCGTAACGTCCGGTAATTTCGCATTCATTAAAAATATTTTCAAGATAACCCGAGAGCGGTCTGCCGTCAAGTTCCGCGATTAATGAGGACGCGGCAATTATTGCCTCTGCGGCGCTTTTTTCGCGCATCGCAATTGCGCACCGTCCTGCTTTTGATTTGATTAAATCTTCCGTTCCCATAATCATTCCGCCTGACTCCTCGCCGGCAAAAAGAAGACGCGGATTTACGCCTAAATTAATCCGGCTGCCGAAAACATCATCAATAATTATTTCTTTGTCCGGCGATGTTTTTAACTTTAGCTCGACTTTTTTCATTATGTTGGCAATCTCCTTGAAGCCGACCGGAACATTAACCACATTTACACCTTGCCTGCGCGCCCATTCGTCCCAAGAAAGCGCGGAAGCTGTGGTTTTAATCATAAATCTCGGATGATTTTCCCATAACCCCTGTTTTTTCAGCTGTTTTGCCCAAAAATCCATCAGCATTAAAAATGCCTGATTAGCGCTGAATACCGTTAAAATAGTATCAGCGCCGAGCCGTACGTAGTCAATTCCCGCCCGTTCAAGTTCGGGAATTCTTCCGGCGTCTTCAATCTGGGTAACGGTAAGCCTGTCATGGTCAGGGTCGGTTATCAAAACGGCAGTTCCGGCAGGACAGCCTGCCAGTTTCCTGTCGTAGCCCAGAGTTTCAATTACGGGGAAAAACTTTTCACCGTTTTGCCGCCTTGAAACAACCGTAACATCAACCGAGTAATCATAAAAAGCCTTTTCACCCTGCGGAGTGCGGTCGTATTTGCCGATTGAGTGAAAGAAAGGGTCTTCTTCAATATTGAACCAGTCAAATTTGTCCTGAATATTGAGTTTTTCAAGCGCCCTGCTAAGCGTTGCGTAAGCTGAACCGCCTACATTTTCAATAATAATTCTGCCTGCGTATTTTTTTATAAGGTTCAGGTTAAATTTCTGCGCTGTTCCCGATTTCAGGTATTCGGCGTACAAATCAATGCCGCAGTTAAGTTTTTTCATGGTTTTTTCGTCAATGAGCGGGTCGTTTTCAGCTGAAAACCTTATATTATAAACCCCGTTTTTTTCTGTTTCGTTAAATATTTCCTGAATTTTATTGACAAATTCAAGAGATTCTTCGGGCAGGTACTGGCTGCCTTGTGAATTAAGGTCTTTTGTGGCGTTCTTAACCGATATTCCGTGACTGGAGGTTATGTACTCCCCGCCGAGAAGGTCAAGTTTAAAAGCAAGAAATGACGCAAGCCAGATAGGCATGGATTTTCGGGATGTAAGAGTTCTAATCCCGTTAGCCGCCTGAATTCTGGTAATCGCATCCAGAAATAACTCCGAATTATAGCGGACTTCGCGCCCGGCGATTTTTACCAGCGGTTTATCGGGATATTTTTCTTTTGCGGCGAGCGATTTTGCCAGAGCAGCCAGAGCAATTCCAATCAGATTAATCGGAAATCGAGTGTCCTGCGGATAAAGTATATTTTGAGGCCCCCGAATGCCGGCAGTGGAAACTTTTGCCTCTTTTGCATAACCGGCGAACCATTCTTTTAAATTTAAACCTTGGGGATTTGATTCACGGGGTTCAAGATGTTCTTTTTTAAGCTTAAAAACAAATTCATCAGGATTGGACAAATCTATAAGATTAAGATTTTTAATATAATCGGGAGTTTTTTCCCGAACACTTCTGAATAATTCCTCTTCCGTAACCATATTCTCTCCTTATGGCTCAATTATAACATAGTAATTAGTAAATAGTTTTTAGTGAATAGTAAATAGGGAATTAAGAGGGATAGCTTTTTAGTTGAAAGGTTGAATAGTTGAAGGGTTTACAAAGCGAACAGGCGAAGAGTGAGCCTTGTGAGTCTGTATCTCGAGTGGAACGAGGGTGAAAGGTTAAAATCCCTTCTCCCAAAGGGAGAAGGGGCCCATAGGGCGGATGAGGGTTTTATTGTTTATTATTAAGTGAATAGGTGAATAGGAAAATAGTTGAATGGTTGAACGGTTGAATAGTTGAAAGGTTAGATTACCCTCCCCTTGAGGGAGGGTCGAAATCTTTGCGGCAGCAGGCGTGAGCGAAGCGAACGTATTTGCCGCAGATTTCGGGGTGGGGTATAGAGGGCTGGAGGGATAGCCTTTTAATCCCTCAATTTGTTAACAAAACTACACAAAACCCCCAAATGTAACGATTGTAAACTTTTTCTAAAATAGTGTTAAATTGAATTTGTAATGGATACTTTAATACGGTGAGATATTCTGTTACGGTAAGAATTGCTTACAGATTTTGTCCATAATTGCCGTGAAATAAATTAAAGCACAAAAAGGGAATAAAACATGGGCTTATCAGCAAGTCAGGCAAAATTATTAAGCTTAACATCACGAATAAGTGATAACGAACTGCGTGCGCAGTTTATCACAAACTCGAAAGTACGCTTAGCAGAGGACTCAAACGAGGCGGCAGCGGAATACATGCGCGCGCTTGATTCCACAAACCTGCAATACGCAAGCTATGACGCCCAAAGCAATAAGGCATACCAAAAGTTAACCGCCGGCGCAATAATGGAGTACGGTGACCTGAAAAACCAGTACGGGCTAATCAACCAGTACGGTCAGATTTATGTAAGCTCAGAAGATATTGCAAATTATAACAAAGTAGATAACCTGCCGGATTTTCTAAAGTTATATGGTGTAGAAACGGTTGAAAACTCTAAATATGCTCCGGCGATAGAGGATGTTTATGGTAAAAACTGGAAAAAATTTTATAGTCAGACAAATCCTTTTGGAACTTATAACAACATAAATACAAGTACAAGCGATAAGTTAACCTCTTTAGCAAATACTATCGGAGCTACTTTTACTACGGATCCCGAGACAGGTATCAAAACTTGGAGCTTAGACAACGGTCCGACAGCAAATCCGGCAAGCGCTTATAGCAATGCAATTAAAGCTTATAAAACAGCAATGTTTGGTGATGGTAGTGCAGATTCTGACGGCGGTGAGGTCGGTAAGTTGAACACGGCATTACAGAATGCTTACGGAAATGAAAATATCTCAGGTACAATCGCATACAAAATTAAAAACAGCCAAGCACTGACCGCAGAGGATTTAAACGCTTATAACACAGCGGTTAGAAACGCGTATCAGACTTATAATAAGAATGTTTACGGAATAAACAGCTATACTTTGACTTCGGCTCAACAAACAGCTATTCAAAATGGTAATGTTGGCGGCATATACGGAACATATTTAGCAGCCAGAAATACTTACACAAACACTATTGGCACTCTTGAAAACAATCTTGACACGTTTACCACCACAATGAACACGTGGTATGCTAACACTGATGACCCTGCTATGCTTGGTGTTATGGACAACTGGGTAGAGCAGCTGCATAAAACTCCTGCGGATGTAGATATTCCGTTGTATCCGGTAATGACGCCGGCAGGTCTTATAGTATCTGCAAATACGCAAATGGATTTGAATAACTATTTGAACCAATATGCGGCGGCTGGTACTGCCAGTGTAACCGATTTAGCCGGAACTCCGCCTTCATCAGTAAATGTTAGCGCTGCGGCTAAGGAACGTTGTTATGATGATGTATCAGCAACCAATGGCGTTGGTTTTTATCACATGGAACACAACCTTTCGGTATTAATGTTCGGAAGTGACGCTTTGCTGCAAGGTAGTAATACCTTTGATTATAATGACGGAACTAATGTTGTAAGAATTACTGTTAATAATAATAACACGGGGCTATATCAAAATGATGGAGGTACCCAGTATCCGCAGACTGACAAGATAGTTGAACTTTTATTATATAACGCAGCAAACCATACAAACCAAACTGAAAAGAACAAAATTTTGCAGGCAATACAAGATATCAAAAACGTATATGCAAGAATGGCAATGTATCATAGCGGCTCTGTAAACAGTGGTGGTGCAACAGGTAGTTATAGTTCGTCGGTAATTACAGGTTCTAATCCATTGGATACTACATCAGGCAGTGACGATACCGCCTTATACAATGCTTGGAAAACCTGGTGGGAAACAACCGTTCCCTCCCTTAATCTTATGCCTGTTGGTTATTTTGAAGACATAGAGGAGTACGTTAAATACGAAACAGGTGCAAACGGCCGTAATAAAGAAGTGAAAGATTGGGTTACAGCCAATATTGATCCTGTAATAACTGCTAACAACAGACTTGAAAGTCAATTTGAATTGGATAATGCCGCATTTACTGCGGAAGCCCAACAAATTGACGACGCTTGGAACGCACGTTTGAATAGTTATATAAAATATCTTAATACGTGTGAAAGATTGAGATACGAAACATACGAAAGTATTGACCGTATTCCGCATAGTGAAGTCCCTAATCAAAATGACCAGAAATGCGAATGGTATACAAATTTATGGTACAGAATGGGTTCATTGAGCGAAACAAAAAGAGCTCCGAATTCAAATAAATACATACAGCTTGACGAGAAATACATGAACAATGAAGCATGGCTGAAATACATGCTTGAAATCGGCAACATCAGCCTTGAACAAGTAATCTTCAACGAAACAGGCTCTGCAGAATATCCTTCCCTTGCACAGCGCGAATGGAAAAGCATAATGTACAAGAATTCAAGCGATATATCCGAGCAGGAAGACAAAATCGCAATAACAAAAGCTGAAATTAAGTACGAAAAGGCCTTACGGGAAATTCAGAGCAAAGACAAACAATATGATTCCGACTTAAAGAAACTTGACACCCAGCACAACGCACTTCAAACCGAATACGAATCCTTAAAAAGTGTCATAGACAAGAACGTAGAACGTTCATTCAAAGCGTTCAGCTAATGAGGACGGTTGAATAGTTGAAAGGTTGAATAAATCTCGGGTAGAACCCGGTGTTTTGGGTGCCACTCTGACCCGTCAAACTACGGCTTGCATAGCTCGCCTTGTTTGTCGTGCAGGCTCAGCCTGCCCCTCTCCATACGGGAGAGGGCGCAAACACTTAGCGAAACCAAAGGTTGAGTTTAGTGTTTGGGGTGAGGGGGCAGTTAAG
>JAISCP010000038.1 GCA_031265495.1 Heliobacteriaceae bacterium
GGCTAGTTGAATAGTTGAACGGTTGAATAAATTTTGGGTAGAACCCGGTGTTTTGGGTGCCACGCTATGCCTGACCCTCTCCCTGCGGGAGAGGGTGCGAACGCTTAGCGAAACCGCAGTTGAGCTTAGAGTTCGGGGTGAGGGGGCAGACAGAACCCATGATATTGCGTTCTACCCGAGATTTATTCCGCTTTGCGCCACCTCACCTGAATTTCTAAACTCACACGTTCGTTAAGAAATTCATCCTCTCCTGTAAGGAGAGGAATTAAATTTTCCTTCTCTCTCTGGGAGAAGGTGGCGCAAAGCGCCGGATGAGGGTTTTATTGATAACGTCATTGCGAGGAGCTTGCACAGCAAGCGACGAAGCAATCCGGTCAAGGCTGTCGATTTCCCGGATTGCCGCGTCGGGCTGATGCGCTGCAATGACGCGGCGGTTATGGTTTGATTTGTCATGTGCAGATGAGGCGGCGCAGAAAGAGGAATTCAGCTGTTCCCTCTTTCCTATTAACTCATTTACTTAGTCACCTAATTTATTAACACAACTTAACAAAAGCAGCAAATGTAACTAATTGTAAAATTTTTTTAAAAAAGGGTTGCAAAATGGTGATTATGCGGTATATCCTATCCTATCCTATCCTATCCTATCCTGATATCAATGAAGAAATTCTTTTTTTGTGCCGAAAGAACAGATAAGAGGTAAAGACACCGAAAAGGAAATCATTAATGGGTTTAGCAGCATCACAGGCACAATTATTAAGCTTAACAGCGCGAATGTCGGATAACGAACTTCGCGCGCAGTTAATCAGTAATTCCAAAATGCGTCTTGCAACCGAGAGCGGTCAGGTGAATGAACGTTACGTGCAAGCGTTGAACGATTCGCAGTTGATGTTCACAAATTACGATAAAGAAAACAGCCAGAACTATCAGAAATTAACGTTTAATGCATTGACAAGTTACAGCCAGTATAACAACCAGTACGGCCTTTCGACGCTTGCGGGCAAACTGTTGGTATCGGAATTGGAAGCGAAAAACTTCACAGATGCAAGAGTGTATAAGGAAAAATCTCTTGAAGCATTTTTGGGTTTTCACGATTTGGAATACGACACAACATACTTTGAGAACTTAAAACAGCACGTTAACGAAGCCGGTCATGTCGAATACCGGACAACAGACCATTTGGGCAATGTTGTAATGAAAAGCAGCGGCTACACCCCTGAAGAATTAAAAATAATGTATGAAGGCGAAGAAGGACCTTTAAAAGTAACCGAAACAAACGGAAACACAACTTACTATGGCATAGGCGGCACGAAACTTGTAGATATACTTGGTGGTAAAACAGCCGCACAACAGTTTGAAGAAATTGAACCGTATCATCAGGGTTATGACACAGCGCTGCCGGCCATGAAACAGTATGAGTACCTTGTGAGCGAGGTGGACAGAACTACAAAAGCCTTGAATACAGCACTCGCGCCTGCTTATAAAAAATTTATAAATGATTTGGAGACTGTGGATACTTTTGGAAATGTTGCATCGGGTACGAAATTCAGCAGTTTGTATGCGATTATAAACGACGGGACAAGCGATCTGGACTATAGTGATAGCGTGAACTACCGTCACTGCTTGTATGCATTGAACAACTTAATTGGTAATGCTGCTAATGAAAATTTCGATATTTTGCTTCAAGGTACATCTGGGATACTAAAGAACGGTCAAGCTTCTAATTTTGAAAACAAAACTTATACTGCAACACCAGACATAGGAGATAAGAATGATGTTTACGCAAACTATCTTAATAGTCTTAACGAAGCTGTAAGACCGAATATAATTTCTCCACAAAGAACTGACAGCGCCGGAAATATTTACTTCGGATTTAATCCGTTTCCGGGTTTGGAATGCCCGATACCCCCGATTGAAATCAAAGCAAAGCCGGTACCAAATTCAGATCCAGACGCGCCGAAAGAATACGAGATTATTGAAGTAAACAATGTCTATATTAGTGATACTGCTGGTTATAATGACCTTGATGAAGATAAAAAAGAGCCTTCTAATTTAGAGCAGTTGATTTCCAGCGGTATTGTGACATCAGCCAGTATGCGACCGTCAAAAGTAATGCCGGATAATGTATTGCAGACTTACCAAAGTGTCTTAAATGAAATTTTACAATTAGGTGATTACAATGGAACGCAAGCCTCTGATTTTATTGATTCAACATCAGAAGGTCCTTTTGTTTCAGACGAGACAATATATGACCAAAACGACATGTGGGGTATACCTCGATGGAGAGATCTTGATAATGGAAAGTATTGTCCCCCCATCCGCTCCCCATTTGGTGGGACTCTGAACCCGGAAACAGATCCTAATACTGGTACAGAAATTAGGTATTATCAGAAGACTCTGGAAACGTTCGTAAAAACAAAAGGAAGCGATGCTTTGTGGAACAAATATGTAGCTGCCCGTGATACCTACAATGCTAATCTGTCTACTGACACAATTTCCCTTAATTACTATGATAGTTCTGGCCTTAAGATTACCAGAGGTTCACAATGGTCAAGAGGAGATATTGATAAAGTATGGCCTTTTGCAAATCAGGGCGCTATGTGTATTATAAAATCAGCCGGGAATAGTTTGGTGTTTGATTTAGATGTAATGTATTGTCTGGGCACCAGTGGGTTTAGGAAATTTTTTAGCGGCAACAGTAATACGGTTAATAACTATTCAAACGACCAAGAAATATCAGAAGCCGGCTATAACTCTTATGTAACCGGCGCTCTGAAAGATCTTAACGGCGTTGTAACAGCAAAACAATACACTTTTGACTTTGTAGTTGAAGACGGCTTCTTAAGAATTGATGATGAAAAAAATGGCACAACCCCAATAGATAATATGAGTTACTATCAAGATTTCAAAGACCAGATAAAAGCCTTCTATAAAGATGCAATGGAACAGTTTGACCCAATTGCGTTTAGCGATACTGTAGATTTGACTACGCTGCTCACGGCTGATGAACTAGCGAAAGTGAATATAGCAAGAGCAGATTATGACGCAGCCGGAATAGCGCTGGCAAACTTCTTGTATGGAAACACAACCAGTACCAGATATCGTGATATGTGCAATGTCGACTGGGTGAGAGCACAATTTGAAGGTTCTGATGAGACACTTTATCCTGAAACCCAAAATGCGTTAGACGTAATCGACTACTATTATCTTGACCGGATAATGAATACATACGGCGAACCGCAGTACGAATACATAGACGTCGTAAACCCTGACGAAAACAATGCCAAAAAGACCCAATGGTACACAAACCTTTTCAACCGCATGCTTGAAGGCTATCAAGTCCTTGGTGAAGCCTATCCGGCAGCCCTTGAAGACGGTCTTGCATCCAGCCCCGAGTGGATAAAATACGCGCTTGAAAGCGGCTTGGTGAAAATGGAACAAGCGGACCAAAACGGTGAATGGTCCTCATTTACTTACTCTAACTGCATGAATATAACGGAAAAAACGGACCAACTTGCGGTAACCCAGGCGGAAGCGGAATACAAACGCGACATGGACAAAATCCAATCCAAAGACAAACGTTATGACATGGAGTTAAAAAACATAGATACAGAACACAATTCCTTGCAAACCGAATACGATTCACTCAAAGCAGCGATTGACAAGAACGTAGAACGCACCTTCAAAATCTATTCTGCGTAACAGAGTTGAACGGTTGAATAGTTGAATGGTTGAAAGGTTTAATTCCTTCTCCCTCTGGGAGAAGGTGGCGCGTAGCGCCGGATGAGGGTTTTATTGAAATCAGTAAATAGTAAAAAAGAAAGAGGGAACAGCAAAGGATTGCCACAGCCCACCTTAACCACCCTGTCATAATTTGCTTTTCCCTCTCCATGCGGGAGAGGGTGCAAACACTTAGCGAAACCGTAGGTTGAGTTTAGTGTTTGGGGTGAGGGGGCAGTTAAGCTTTACTTACCAGTACAGACGGCCGGATCCTGAAATAAATTCAGGATGACGTGCCGGGAGAAGGAATTAAACCTTTCAACTATTCAACCATTCAACTAAAAAGCCGCTGCCCCCTACTCGTAATACTCTATTTTGGCTGACGGGTCAAGCTTTTTTGCACCGGTTTTGAAAATCTTTGTACGCAGCCCGCATTTTGCCAGCCGGTATTTCAGGCTTACGCACAGAACCCCCAGTCCGTATTTGCAGGAGCGTAAAAAATTAATAGAAGACGCTTCCTTGAAATACTTTGTAGGGCAGGTGAGTTCACCTATTGTGAAACCGTGACAGAACAAAAGGGCAATCATTTCGTTATCAAAAATAAAGTCATCATTGCAGTCTGCAAGCGGTAATTTTTCCAGCACTTCCCTCGTGAAACCCCGAAAGCCCGTATGATATTCGGACAGCTTTTCACCTGTAAAAAAGTTCTCAAAAGCTGTTAAAAATTTATTCGCAATAAATTTATACAAAGGCATGCCGCCTTTGAGAGCGGAATTCCCAAGCATACGCGACGCAAGCACGGCGTCGTATTGCCCGAACGCCATCATTGAAACTATTGCGGGGATAAGCTTCGGGGTGTACTGGTAGTCAGGATGAAGCATTACAACAATATCCGCATTCGCTTTCAGCGCCGCAAGGTAGCATGACTTCTGGTTTGCCCCGTAACCTCTGTTTTTTTTGTGAACAATTGTGGTTATATTAAGTTTTCCGGCAAGCTCTTTTGTGTTGTCTTCCGAAAAATCGTCTACAAGAATAACCTCATCCACAAAATCCTTATAAATCTCATCATAAGTTTGTTTCAGAGTTCTTTCCGCATTATATGCGGGCATGACTACAATAACTTTTTTCCCGTTAAGCATATTATTTTTAGTGGACAGAACCTAACTGTCTTCTGTTTCCGAATTCTCCTGTTGTTCTTCATCTTTTCCGGCGTAATCCTCTTTTCTGATAGAATTTCTGACCGAACCCAAAGATTTGTCTTTAAACTTTTTAACCTGTCTGTCGAGTTTGTCTGCAAGCAGATCAATACTTTCGTACATGGAGTCGGCTTCTTCTTTGCAGTGGATAATACCGGAGCTCATTTTACATGAAACTTCGGCAACATGTTTCCCGGAAGCGGCAGGGTTTTTAATTACTGATAAAACAACCTCAATGCCGGTTATCTGGTCATAGTGGTTGGCAACCTTGCTGATTTTCTCTTTGACATACGCCTTAATGGCGTCGGTAATTTCAATATTTCTTCCGTTAACGTATATGTGCATTTTAACCTCCTATGCTGTTTTTAAATTATAATAGCATAAGAGCCGGAAATTTTAAAGGGGGGATTAATCTTCCGGAATTAGCTGCTGTAATTCAATATTTGGCGTTCCTATAACTCTGACAAGCTCAAGCACGGAAGCTTTCATCTGGCATCTTTGGGAGGAACCGCTGAAGAAATCTCTGTAGAAACATCCTTCACAATTACACCCGCGTTTGTAACACTCAAGCGCTGTCGGTGTCCACCGTCTGACAGCAACAGCTCTACCCATATCTCTACTTCTAAACAATTTGTTCTCCCCAAAAATCTGTACTCTTGCCTGCATGAAGGCTTATTAACACTATAAGGAAACAAGATAATTTTTTCAATAGACAAACATGAATTTATTAAAATTTGTAACAAACCCTTAAACCCCTTGATTTTATGGGGTTTCAGCGGGGCAGTCGTGCCAAATGGCAGGCGCTGACATGATATGCGGATTTTTATTCATGCAATCATGCTCATGGCATGGTTTTCCATGATACTGCACTGTGCCGTAACGCGTTAAGATTTGTAAAGAATTTGGAAATTTCAATAATTAGAGGCATGCCTTTGGGGAAATTCGGAGAAAAAATGAAAGAAAGCGGAAGAGTTATTAGTAAACAGGGGATAGTAAATAGGAGTGAATAGGAAATAAGGTTTAAAGGTTGAATGGTTGAAAAGTTGAATCCCTTCTCCCTCTGGGAGAAGGTGCCCGGAGGGCGGATGAGGGTTTTATTGATTTTTAAGTGAATAGGTGAGTAGGAAAGTGGGAACAGCCTCTTTGTCATGCTGAATTTGTCTTGGATTATTCGCAGTTCGCAGAAACGCGGTTCTGCTCACTTAGACGAGTTTCGGGCTTTGCCCTCCACTCTTGCGAAAATCCGCTATTTCAGCATCTGCCTTCTGTA
>JAISCP010000040.1 GCA_031265495.1 Heliobacteriaceae bacterium
ATTGCTTCGTCCTCATTACATTCGTCCTCGCAATGACGAATAAATGAGAAGTTAACACTGCCCCCTCAAGGGGAGGGTAAACCATTCAACCTTTCAACTAATTTAGCTATCCCTCCAGCCCTCCATACCTCTTAATCGACAAAGCAATAAGCAGTTAACACCGCCGTGTTTTAAGGGATGATTTTATTTTTATGCTATAATTTGGGAAACGGAGTGAATTATGGCTGAAAACAACACGTTAAAAAGGTTTACGACCGCACAATTTTTAAATTTTGCACTCGGATTTTTCGGGCTTCAGTTTGCGTGGCAGATGAGGATTATTTTATCCGGGCCGGTTACGGAAAACCTCGGGGCATCGCCGTTTATTTATGGTTTAATCTGGCTTGCCGGGCCGTTTACGGGCATGGTAGTACAGCCGTTAGTTGGGGCGCTGAGCGATAAGACTGTTTCGCCGCTGGGGCGCAGACGTCCGTATTTGCTTGGCGGGGCAATTTTTGCCTCAATTGCGCTGTGGATTTTCCCGAATTCCGCCGGATTTGCGAATTTTTTGCATAATGTAACCGGTGCGGATTTACCGGTATGGAGCGCGCTGCTTACGGCGGCAATTATGATTTGGATAATTGACGCGTGCATTAACGTTGCGCAGGGGCCTTACCGTGCCTTAATCCCCGATGTGGTTCCGCAGGAACAGTATTCGCTCGCAAATTCATATATAAGCCTTGCAATAGGATTGGGGTCGGTTGTTGCGGCAGGAACAGCGCCGTTTTTAAAATGGATGTTTGATTACCAGATGTCTGTTCCCGCACAATTTACTATGGGGGCGCTTGCATTCACGCTGGCAATGGTCTGGACGTGCGTTATGATTAAGGAAAAAAACAGAACTCTCCCGCAAACTTCCGGCCATCCGGCCTTCGTGACTTCTGTTAAAGATTTCTTTGCGCTTTCGCCTGAGGTCGGGAAAATCTGTACAATGCAGTTTTTTACATGGATTGGAACCATGTGTATGATGATTTTCTTTACACAATATTCGGTTCATACGATTTTCGGGGTGCCGGACTTAACTACTGCCGCCGAATCCACGAAACAAATGTATAATCCGGCGGTTACGGACGCTACTAATTTTTCTTCAATTTGTTTTGCTGTTTTTAATCTTATTTGCTTTCTTGTGGCAATTCCGATTGGAATTTTGTCGGCAAAGTTTGGAAACAAGAAGGTTCATATAATCTCGATTTTAACTATGGTAATTGCGTATTTAGGTATGGCATTTACAAAGAATGACGCGGCGGTTGCGGCGCTGATGGGGTTGTCCGGTATCGGCTGGGCAAGTATTTGTGCGCTGCCGTTTGCAATGCTGTCGCAGTATATTAAAAAGGGTACGGAAGGTTCGGTTATGGGCATTTTTAATATTTTCATTGCAGGGCCTCAGGTGTTTGTATGTACATTTGTGGCTTGGTTTATTTCAAAATGTCAGTTTGAAATGGGTTCTGACGCGATTAATTACCATTGGGAATATGCATTTTTGGCGGGTGCGGTTTGTCTGGCTGCTGCGGCCGGGATTGCGTATACCGTTAAGGAAAAGGCATGAAGAGGATTTTGTTAATTTACCCGCCGTCGCCGGTAATGAACCGTGAGGACAGATGCCAGCAGCCCACAAAAGAATTACTGGTAATTCCGCCGCTGCCGCCTTCGGATTTAATGTATCTTGCCGCTGTTGCGGAAAGTGCCGGATTTGAGGCAAAAATCAGGGATTACAGCACAGGCGGAGATTTTGAAAAGGATTTGAGAGAGTTTAATCCGGATTATTTAGTTATAAATATTGCGGTTCCGACTCTTGAAAGTGATTTGAAGGCTGCCGGGACTGCAAAAAAGATTTGTCCGAATATTGTTACAATCGCGAAAGGCGCTGCGTTTTTAACCCTTTCAGACAAAATTTTTGACATACAAAAAGAGCTTGATGTCGGGATTTTGGGCGAGGCAGAGGAAACCTTAAAGGAAATTTTGGAAGGTAAGCCGTTAGATAGTGTTCAGGGACTTTATTTCAGAGATGGTTTGGCGGTAAAATTCAACGGTAAAAGACCTTTTATTGAAGATTTGGACTCAATTCCTTTTCCAGCAAGGCACTTGGTCGATAACACTCTCTACCGCCGGCCCGACAACAACAGAGTTCAGGCGGTTGTTAAGGTTTCACGCGGGTGTCCTTTTCATTGCTTTTTTTGCCTTGCAACTCCTGTTTCCGGCGTAAAAGTCCGCCGCAGAAGCGTTGAAAATATTATCGCTGAAATTCGTGAATGCGTGGAGAAATATAATATTAAGAATTTTCTGTTCTGGTCTGATATTTTCAACCTTGACCGTGAATGGACACTTGATTTGTGCCGGAAAATCATTGACAGCGGTCTGAAAATAACATGGTCCGCGAATACCCGCGCTGATACCGCTGATTGCGAGATGGCGGAGTTGATGTACAAATCCGGCTGCCGGCTGGTCAGTATTGGGGTGGAAAGCGGTTCGCAGGAAATGCTTGACAAAATGGGCAAGAAAATTACGCTTGACCAAATCCGCAAAACAGTTAAGGTTTTTAAATCCGCAAAAATCCGTATTTATAACTATTTTGTCATCGGGCTTCCGCATGAGAGCGAGCAGACTGCGCAGGAAACAATTAAGTTTGCCGTTGAACTAAATAGTGATTTTATCAGTTTTTACACCGCAATGCCGCTTCCCGGAACAAGATTTTACGACTATGCGCTGGAGAACGGACTGCTCGACAGCGAAACTTCTTTTGAAAACGCTTATTTTTACCCTGCGGTCAATACGCATTATCTAACAAAAGAACGGGTATTTGAACTTCACAAATCAGCCGTGCGCCGGTACTATTTAAGACCAAAATACATTTTGATGATGCTGGCAAAAATCCGTTCGTTTGCAGAAGCTAAGAATTATTTTACTGCGGGGGCTAAGCTGGCGGTTAAGTGACAAAATTAGTTGAAAGGTTGAAGGGTTGAATGGTTTACAAAGCGAACAGGCAATGAGCCAGCCTGTATCCTGAGCGCAGCGAGGGTGACGCAATAAAAAGTTACCACTGCCAAATGGAGAAGGAATTAAACCTTTCAACCCTTCAACCTTTCAACTAAAAAGCCATCCATACCTCTTAATACCACTGGCATTCATCATCTTTGCACAAAACATTCTCTAAATCAGCCATAAAACTGCGTTTTGTCATTTCAAAAGTTACCGGAGTAACGGAAATCATGTTGTTTCTAACCGCCGCAATGTCCGTGTTGGCGTCTGTGGGTTCGGAAATTAACTCGCCCGCCATCCAATAGTAAACCTTTCCGCGCGGATCCGTTCTTTTTTCGTAAGTGTCGGTAAACATTCTGCGCCCCAGCTCGGTTATTGCCACACCGGCAATGTCTTCGGCGCTCAATGCAGGCGTGTTAATATTCAGAATACCTTTTGGCGGAAAAGTAAATTCGTGCATTTTTTTCAAGAGTGAATTAATAAACTTTCCGGTAAATCTGAAATCTTCATACTCGGAGCGCATACTTGCCAGCGAAACAGCAATACTCGGAACCCCCATCATAGCGCCTTCCATAGCGCAGCTTACAGTTCCCGAGTATAAAATATCAGCTCCGAGGTTAGGACCGTGATTAATGCCGGAAATAACGGCGTCAGGCTGCTCGTCTGCGCCCAGAATGGCATTTATGCCTATTTTTACGCAGTCTCCCGGAGTTCCGGTTGTAACCCAAGCTCTTTTCGCGCCCATAAAAGGCGCAAGTTCTTCAACCCGCAGCGGAGTATGAAGCGTCAGCGAATGCCCCGCCGCACTTCTTTCTCTGTCAGGCGCTATAACATATACCTCGTGGTCGCAAGCCAGCGCTTCCGTTAACGCACGAATTCCGTTTGCAGCTATTCCGTCATCATTAGCTATTAATATCTTCATGTATTTCTCCTATAATACGAATATTATAGATAGGAAATAGGAAAGAGTAAAGAGGGAACAGCAATGACGAACTAATAAAATAAAAAGCCCCTTTACGGGGCTGAAATTTTTTTTAGGAATTAGGAACTCTCTCTTGTATATATAAAGTATATACTGAGCCGGTGATTTCAAAAATACATAATCTCGTTACAAAAATTTACTAAAATAATTTAGATTACTACTTGATTTATCCGGCGGCATGGTTTATACTTTAAGAGTAGGAAATATATGTAGGGGCATACAGTGCTGGTTTCATCAATAGCAAGGTTTAATGCTGTAAATACTATGCATAATGCAGGGTTCGCATCAATGATGGCGGCTAACTCTTTAATAGGACTTGCCGGATCCGCTGCATTCGGCGGCGAGCATGATTTGGCAATGTTGCATGAAGCTGATAATCGCCTTAGTCTTGATTTGCTTTCTAACAATCTTTTATATAAAATTGCTTATCTGCAGGAAAAAGTAGCTAAAAAGCGGCAGGATGCCGATATAAAAAGAGGTTTTTCCACTTTTGCCTGATTGTAAATTTTTATAAAGATTTACCCTTTATTATAGCAACTTTTTTGTTTTTGCTATTTTATAGTATATAAAAGGGAAAAATTATGGGCATAGCAGGCATAATGAGCGGATATTTTTCAACAGTTTTGGGAAGCAATGCGGCGTTTACGGGGCAGATGGATAATAACGCGCGTATAGCTCTGGCTAATCACGGCTCTTTTGACAGCAGAACCTTAAATCAGGATAAAAGACTTACCGCTGATTTATACCAAAATTCTCTTGACTATAAAATAGCAGAAGCTTTGCTGAAAAATAAAAAATCACGGGACAGTTATTTAGAAGGATTTAGTACTTTTGCTTAATCTGTTATTAGTGCAAAGGTGAATAGGAAATTTAGAGGTATAGAGGGTTGGAGGTATTGAGGTATAGCTAGTTGAAGGGTTGAAAGGTTTAATTCCTTCTCCGAGAAGGTGGCGCGTAGCGCCGGATGAGGGTTTTATTGAAACAGCCAATAGAAAACCCCACCATAACCACCTTGTCATGCTGAATGACCGGATTGACCTCCGGTGTTTCAGCATCTGCACATGACAAATCACACCATAACCTCCGCGTCATCCTGAATTTATTTCAGGATCTGGCTGTCTGTACTGGTAAGTAAAGCTTACGGAAGTTGAATATTTTTGTCAGGGTCAGATCCTGAAACAAGTTCAGGATGACAAGGGAGGTTATGGCTGGTTTTTAACAAGTGACAGGTGAGGAGCATCTCTTTGTTTTTTCCCTCTCCCTCTGGGAGGGCATTGTTAACTTTGCATTGTTTCGTCATTGCAGCGCGTAAGCCCGACGCGGCAATCCAGTAAATCCAACGGTTTTGACTGGATTGCTTCGCTACGCTCGCAATTGTACATGTTAAGTAATGACAAAGCAATAAAAAGTTAACACTCTCCCTCTGGGAGAGGGGATTTAACCATTCAACCGTTCAACTATTCAACCTTTCAACTCTGTTACGCAGAGTAGATTTTGAAGGTGCGCTCTATGTTCTTGTCAATAGCCGCTTTGATTGAGTCGTATTCTGTCTGCAAGGAATTGTGTTCGGTGTCTATATTCTTTAGTTCCATGTCATAACGTTTGTCTTTGGATTGGATTTTGTCCATGTCGCGTTTGTATTCCGCTTCCGCCTGAGTTACCGCAAGCTGGTCCGTTTTTTCCGTTATGTTAACACAGTTGTTGTAAGTGAACGATGACCATTCGCTGTTTTGGTCCGCTTGTTCCATTTTTACCAAGCCGCTTTCCAGCGCGTATTTTATCCACTCGGGACTGGACGCAAGACCGTCTTCAAGGGCTTGATAGCCTTCAAGCATGCGGTTGAAAAGGTTTGTGTACCATTGGGTCTTTTTGGCATTGTTTTCGTCAGGGTTTACGACGTCTATGTATTCGTACTGCGGTTCACCGTAGGTATTCATTATCTGGTCAAGATAATAGTAGTCGATTACATCTAACGCATTTTGGGTTTCAGGGTAAAGTGTCTCATCAGAACCTTCAAATTGTTCTCTTACCCAGTCGACCTTGCACATATCACGGTATTTAGTACTGGTTGTATTTGCTTGTGTATTGCCTTGTGCATCTAATATCGGAACACCTTTGTTATCCGACTTTACACCATACAAGAATTTTGCCAGTTCTTCTCCGGCCGCGTGGTAATCTGCAAATTCTTGCGGTGCATCATCCGGGTCTATTATATATCCTGCCTCAACCATTGCAAGAATATCATATTCATTTCTAATACCGCCGGGAGATACAAAACTATCTACAAGCGACTTCAAGGCGTCATAATATGAACTGTTATACATAGATATCGGGTTATTATCAGTTACTTTCATTAAACCTGACTCTACATCATATTCCAGCTTAAAATCATAATCTCCTTTTCTGATATAACTCTCAGCGCCATGAAGAGCACCGTATACACCACCACCCCAGTTATGACTTTCCCGAGCATAGTTGTTCACAAATTTCGTTTTACCGGATAAAGGCCAAGTTCCCGGACAATATTCCGGACTACCGGCATCCGTACTGTAGTGCAATGTACCATCGATAAAGCTAAAACCGTCAATATAAGGATTTGCCGTAACGGCATTTGCGCCATTCATATAAGTAAATTTTAACCTAGCAACTTGATTAGCCCCGGTAGAAACAGTAGGAACAGGACGTTCCGGTTTATCGTATTCATTACCGCTCGTATCTTTAAGTTTACCATTAGCTTGCAGTGTAAAAAGTTCAATATTATCGTCAACTACGGTATAATCATGTTGAAGTGTAAGAGGCGCACTAAGAGTAGTCGCCGCATTATAAGTAACACCGTTTAAAACAGTACCTGCCGGAATTACAGTATCTACCGGAAGTGTATTACCTGCCCGCAATATCGTTTGAAGCTTCCCGTTACCCAAAATACTACGGTTATCATCAACCACATAATTATCGTCCGCGTCTTTAATCAAATTCCCGTCTGAACCAACTTGAAGCACTTTACCGCTTTGATTAACAGGAACTATTACCGGCATATCACCATTAGGAGTGGTAACACCGCTTACAAGAGGAACATCAGAAATACTGACATACTGTTCCTTATCTTCAGGTGCTGCATTTTGCCAAGCTTGAATATCTTCTATCCAGGCATTTCTTATCTCAAATGTAGGAGGACTGGTGCTCTTATTCATATATATTCTAAACGGAGCTACAAGAAAATTTGCGTCTTCATTAGGATAAAGTTCAGTATATTCACCATATTTGTCCGTACCTGCAGGGCTCATTAATTTCGGCGCTAATGCTTCATTTACAGAATCTATCATGCCCGCACAATAGTAATTATTGCTGCCCGGAACAGTGTTGTTGACAAGGTACAGACCGCCAGCGCCACTTCTAATATCAGATTCTCCGCTTTCGAGAATAGTAAAAGGCTCTCTTAACGCAGTTGAACCTATTATTTTGTTTAATGCCTCCAAATCGACACGATAATCATGGTTTGGATCATAATCAGTATAATAACCGGCATTCATAATCTCTTGTATTGTGCCGCTTGACTGTGCGGCTGCCTGAGGACCGGCAGCAGTTAAATTGTTTTTTGTAAACGCGTCTAATTTATCTTTTAATGCATTTTTAAGGGCCAGATACGTTCTGTCCACCTCGGTCACAAGAAATTCATACTGCTTCATTGTCGGCAGCGCTGTGTCATAACCCTGATGATACGGTTCAATTTCTTCAAACTGTTGTGCGGCTGTTTTACCACCAGGTATATCTACAAGTTTCGTGCCGCCTATGCCATAGTAAGTTATGTTTCCGTTTGTTTCGGTGACTTTTACAGGACCTTCTTCGCCTTCATACATTATTTTTAATTCTTCAGGGGTGTAGCCGCTGCTTTTCATTACAACATTGCCCAAATGGTCTGTTGTACGGTATTCGACATGACCGGCTTCGTTAACGTGCTGTTTTAAGTTCTCAAAGTAGGTTGTGTCGTATTCCAGACCGTGAAAGCCCAAAAATGCTTCCAGAGATTTTTCCTTATACACTCTTGCATCTGTGAAGTTCTTCGCTTCCAATTCCGATACCAACAGTTTGCCCGCAAGCGTTGACAGGCCGTACTGGTTGTTGTACTGGCTGTAACTTGTCAGGGCATTAAACGTTAATTTCTGATAGTTCTGGCTGTTTTCTTTATCGTAATTTGTAAACATCAACTGCGAATCGTTCAACGCCTGCACATACCGCTCGCTCACCTGGCCGCTTTCTGACGCAAGGCGCATTTTGGAATTACTGATTAACTGCGCGCGAAGTTCGTTATCCGACATTCGCGCTGTTAAGCTTAATAATTGTGCCTGTGATGCTGCTAAACCCATTTTTTTCCTTTTCGGTGTCTTTCTTCGCCTTAATTAAAGTTTTCGGCACAATTATTGTTTTTCTTCATTGATATGAAAATGGGATAAGAAAGGTCATGATAGGATATACCGTATAACTTCCATTTCACAGCCTATTTTAAAGAAAATTTTACAATCTGTTACATTTGCTGCTTTTGTTAAGTTGTGTTAATAGATTGGGGGATTAAATAAATGAGTTAATAGTAAACAGGAAAGAGGGAACAGCTGAATTCCTCTTTCTGCGCCGCCTCATCTGCACATGACAAATCAAACCATAACCGTCCCGTCATCCTGAACTTGCCTTGGATTATCGGCGTTCGGCCAGAGTAACGTCCGGCCTCACATGGGGCTTTCAGCCCCGCCGAAATCCGCTGTTTCAGGATCTGGCACATGGTAAAATCATACCTTCCTCCCAATTTCATTTTGGCAAATCACTCGTTATAATTCATAGGTGGCAGACCCTGAAACGAGTTCAGGGTGACAGGGGTGTTGTTCAGGTGAGGCGGCAATCAAACTTTACTGCCCCCTCACCCCGAACTCTAAGCTCAACCTGCGGTTTCGCTAAGCGTTCGCACCCTCTCCCGCAGGGAGAGGGTCAGGCATAGCGTGGCACCCAAAACACCGGGTTCTACCCAAAATTTATTCAACCGTTCAACTATTCAACTAGCC
>JAISCP010000053.1 GCA_031265495.1 Heliobacteriaceae bacterium
ATTATACCAGCCTTAACAAAATTTGGCAAGTATCTTAATTTGTACACATTTCGGCAAGCAGACTCTTAGCTTTGTTAAGCTGCGCATCCGACTGGGTTTTGACGTCATTCAGGCTGAATTCCACCTGAACATCCGGCAGTATTCCCTTTTTGTTAATATCATGCCCGTTAGGAGTAAGGTATTTGGCAACAGTAAGGTTCAAGCCGGTTTCGTTCGGAAGCGGAATTATTTTTTGAACCATGCCTTTACCGTAAGTTCTTGTCCCCAAAAGCACTGCCCGGTTATAATCCTGCAATGCGCCGGAAAGGATTTCGCTTGCACTCGCGGAAGCGCCGTCAACAAGCACTATCACAGGTTTCTCAATACTGAATTCCGTATCCTGCGCTTCAATGTTGTATTTAAAGCCGTTGCGTCCGACAATACTTACAATGTTGCCTTTAGGGATAAACAGGTTTGCAATAAATATAGCGTTCGGAAGCAGTCCGCCTGTGTTTCCGCGTAAATCAAGTATTAAGCCTTCTGTATTCTTGGTCTTTTCCAGAGCTTCCAAAAACTCATTCGGAGTAGTTGAACCTATGAAACTTGTTATCTTAATATAACCGATATTCTTGTCAACAGAGCTTTTTACCGTCTTAATTTTGATTTCTTTGCGTATAATTTTCTTAACAAATTTATCCTTATTTCTCAAAATCGTAAGTTCAATGAAACTGTTTTCCGGTCCGCGAACCATGTTAACAACTTCGGTTATGCTCAAGCCGTTCACATCTTTCCCGTTCACTGCCAGAATAATATCTTGCGGAAGCAGGTTTGCGCTCTGCGCGGGTGTGCTTTCCACAACGTTTATTATTGTAATTTTACCCGAAACCGAAGCAATATTTACGCCTATGCCCGTAATCTTTGAGTAAATTGAATTATTCTGCTCGGAATATTCTTCTTTAGACATGAACTTTGAATAAGGGTCATTAAGGCTTGCCAGAGCGGTTTCTATCGCAACTTCAGCGTCTTCGTCAGTCTTAATGCGCCGGCGGTAACGCTCTTTCCACCTGCGCCAATCCTGTGAATTCATTGAAGAATCATAGTAATTATCTTTAATTTCATCCCAGGTATTATCGAAAAGCTTTTGCGCTGAAACATGTTCATGGTTAACCATATCGGGCATTTCGCCGATATCGGTTGTGTTCATCAGGACAAGGTTAAATACGGCCAGTATTAACCCTGCGAATATAATTATCCGTAACTTTTTCATAAACTTTTGACTCTCATAAACATATTTAACATCAAGGGGATTGTATAATCAATATACTTTTTGTTAATATAAACGGGTTATAAATCTTCAAAACCGGGTGAAGTTGCAGGCAGGTTTTTGTAGCCGTCATTGGAGTGAACCGTCTTTTTTAGATACTTATTCGTGTAATCCCCGCGTTCAAAGAGTTTTTTTAAAGTATTTTCACGGTTCACGAGCGGGTGAAGCGGTTCTGCGCTTTCAGGGTGAAGTTTTACGATTTCACACCAGACGGCAGCTTCCATTGTCCACGCGTAGGTCTCCTCAGCAAGAGAGTTAAACTCGTCCTGGTGAAGCGCTTCATGCGATAACAGCGCAGCTAATGCTCCGGGAGGCGCATCTTTGTGGCGCGGGTTAATGTAAATGTACAGCTGTTTGCCTTTTTTCCAGCCCAGAGCGTCAAACGAAGCATAAGCCGGATTTATCTCGCCCAGATTTCTGAACTCAATTTTGACAGGACGCTGTGAAAGATTTTTTCCCAGAACAGCCAGTCTTGAAAATTCGCCGTCTGTCTCTTTCAGCATATCAAGCGCAACGTAAATAATTTGCTCTTTGCCGGTAACTTTATAAACAGGAGTAATTTCTTTTATATAGGTTTCCGTGTATTTTTTCGGATAACCCGCAGGTGTTGCATTTATATTATCATCCGGTTTTACGTCCTCAATCGCGAACGCCGGTACAGCCAGCATTAATGCAGTAAGCGCCATTATTAATTTATTCCTCATAGCTCCTCCAAAACATATCCTGTTAATATTATAATATTATTTTTCCAAAAAGACAAATTTAGTAAATAGTATTTAGTGAATAGGAAACAGTCATCAACCTTGTCATGCTGAACTTGTCTTGGATTATCGGCAGTTCGTAAAAGCGTGGTTTTGCTTACTATGGGCGTTTCACGCCCGCCGAAATCCGCTGTTTCAGCATCTGCACATGGCAAATCACACCATAACCGCCACGTCATTGCGAGGAGGGCGTTAGCCCGACGCGGCAATCCAGTAAAATCAGTGTTTTTGACTGGATTGCTTCGTCGCTTGCTGTGCAAGCTCCTCGCAATGACGTTATCAATAAAACCCTCATCCGGCGCTACGCGCCACCTTCTCCCAGAGGGAGAAGGAATTAAACCATTCAACCGTTCAACCATTCAACTCTATTTACTATTTACTAACCCCTATTTACTATTACCTATTTACTGCTATAATTGATTTAAAAAGGAGAAAACATGTACAGAGTGAGAATAGCGCCGTCACCAAGCGGGAATTTGCACGTCGGAACAGCAAGAACAGCCTTATTTAACTATTTATTTGCAAAAAAAAATAACGGCCAATTTATTCTGAGAATTGAAGATACCGACTTAGAACGCTCTGACAAGGAATATATTAAAAATATTTTTGACAGCCTGAAAGCTCTGGGTTTGAACTGGGACGAAGGCCCCGATGTCGGCGGGGATTACGGGCCGTACTCGCAGTCCGAAAGGTTTGATATTTACCCGGAATTTGCAAAGAAGCTTGTAGAAGCCGGCTTTGCTTACGAGTGCTTCTGTACGCCGGAAGAGCTTGAAGCGGAAAAAGAACTTTCCGCTAAAAACAAACAGGCTTACGTATATTCAGGAAAATGCAAAAACTTATCCGATGAAGAAAAGCTGAAACGGCAGGAGGAAGTTCCCGCAATAAGGTTTAATGTCTCAAAAGCCCAAAAAGCCTTTCACGACTCATCCGAACTTTCATTCAATGACCTTGTAAAAGGCGTATTAAAACAGGACACTTCTCTTATCGGCGATTTTGTAATCATGAAATCCAACGGAACTCCTACTTACAATTTTGCGGTGGTAGTAGACGACATGCTGATGAAGATTTCACATATAATACGCGGGGAAGACCATATTTCAAATACTTTTAAACAAATTTTAATTTATGAAGCATTAGGCGCTCAGGCGCCTAAATTCGGGCATTTGGGAATGATTCTTGCCCCTGACAGAAGCAAGCTTTCAAAGCGGCACGGCGCAACTGCCGTTTCCGAATTTACGGAAAAAGGCTATCTGACAGAAGCGCTGGTGAATTTTATTGCGCTTCTGGGCTGGTCGCCGTCTGACGGACAGGAAATTAAGTCCGTTAATGAAATTGCCGAAGATTTCAGAATTCATGATGTTTCAAGTTCAAATTCGATTTTTGAATACGACAAGTTAAACTGGATGAACAGCCAGTACATAAAAAAACTTGACATTGAAACATTAAAAAATGCTCTCCGGCCGTTCCTTGCGCAGTATGACCTGAGCGGCTTAACTGATGCGCAATACACCAGAATGGTTGAAATAACGCGTGAACCGCTGACTATTTTATCTGATATTACAAATGATGTTCCGTATTTCTTCGGGGATACGGTCAAAGTTGAACCGGAAGTTCAGGCGGAAGTTCTGGACACGGAAACTTCCCGAAAAGTTCTGAGAGAATTCTATAATGACGCACAGAACTGGGAATTCAGCGAGGAAGCTCTGCACGAAAAGCTGGACGAATTCCGTGCGAAGTTCAAAGAACAGGGGATTAAGCCCAAAGAGACCATGTGGGCAATCCGCGCCGCAGTTACGGGCAGAACGCGCGGGGCTGATATTACGGCTGTTCTGGCAATTCTGGGCAGAGAAAAAGTTCTGGGCCGGGTTAACAGCGAATTAGTAAATAGTGCTTAGTAAATAGGAGTGAACAGGAAACAGGAAACAGAGCTGAATGGTTGAGTACCTCTCCTGTAAGGAGAGGTAGAATTTCTTAATGAGCCGCAGGCAAGTTTAGAAATTCAGGTGAGGTGGCGCAGAACCGAATAAATTTGGAGTAGAGCATATGTCATGGACGCCACTCTGACCCGTCAAACTACGGAATAGCTTGCTTTGTTTGTTGTGCAGCCTGCCCCCTCACTCCAAACACTTAGCGAAACCGAAGGTTGAGCTTAGTGTTTATACTCTCTCCCGCAGGGAGAGAGCGGTAACTTTTTATTGCCGCATCGGGCTGACGCACTGCAATGACGTATCAATAGTATGTTAACACTCTCCGTGACTTAATATATCTTTACAAACATTAAAGAAATTCTAAGTTTTTGCCGTTAAAAGCTAAAGAAAGTAAGAGGTTTTTATGGGTATAGAGCAGGCAAATAATGACAAGACAAATCCGTTTTTGAAGAAAGAACTTGATTTGAATATTGCATTTCAGCAGCCCTATGTCCGGCCGCTGAGTAAAATATCTTTATTTAACATTCCCGCACCGGATGTACAACAAGATGGCCCTGCACCGGACACACCTGTAGAGGATAAACCGCTCAAAGGATTAGAAGTTGAGAAAGAGTCCGGTATACAAGTGCCCGATATATTCCAAGAATTAATTCGTAGAGAAGACGGAACTATTGCAGAGATAATAGTATATGACGGACAACATAGTCAGATTAGAAAAGTATGGATTGATGAAATTGGTATTCAGAAGGCTTACATGGATTACGGCAAAGAAACTGATACATTAACTGAATTCCAGGAAAACCAGATATTTATTAAAACAATGAATAAACAAGAGGAACTGCTTCGTACAGAGAGATATGAACATGGCAGATTGTTAGAAGCAAATACATTTGAGCAAGGTAATTTATCCGTCATGGAATTCTTTGACCTGAGTACAGGTGAACAAACAGCAAGACATACTTATATTTATAATGAAAAAAATCAATGCATTCAAACGAATAGCGAATATAGCGGAACTCTGGTCACCCATAAATATGAATATAATGAAAACGGTCAAAAGATAAAAGATGATTATCAGAATGAATCCACTCATACTGCGGATATACTCGACCCGGAAACGCAGACTCCCGTTCAGAGAATATACTATGATGCTGACGGGAATATTTATAGAACCGCAGAACTCATTAATGATGAGGAAATCGAACCTGTTGCAACAGAAATTTTCAACGGTGCAGCTGATGAAATTAAATCCAAAATCCATGAATCCAATGTATTGCATATATTAAGGACTTATAATATAAAATCTCCTGACAAGAATATTATTGAAACTATTCTGGGTAATGAAAATATTAAGGACAAAAAGGGGGTTATAAGCCACATTGCGCAAATGGCTAAAGAACAAATAGCAAGGATAGCAAATAACAACGACACATATAATAATAAAGAAATTATTACTGAAAGTACGAATAAAATGTTCGCACATATTGATAAACAACTTGAAAACCTTTCTTTGAAAAATGCAAAAGCTATAGCAAAAACATTTGACACCATTGAAAGAATGTGTATGAACAGCGATTTCTTTATTGATAAGGCAAACGGAAAAGTGGATAAAATTACATATCAGGGAGGAACCGACGATTGCTGGATGCTTGCGGGAATTAACTCTCTCGCCGGAACTTCGCACGGACAGGAGCTTTTGAGCAAATGTCTTGAAGTTGATGAAGCCACAGGAGATATTACGGTAAAACTAAAAGGCGGCGAAAAAATATACACGTTCACGCAAGAAGAGCTGCAAGGCGCAGGACATCTTTCCAAAGGGGACTATGATGTCCGCGCAATAGAACTTGCCGTAGAAAAATATTTTAAAGAAGAGAAGCCTTACGGCGAAGATAATATAAACGGCAACCATACATATGTGTTCTGGGAAATTCTTACCGGTGAAAAAGCTATTCGCCTTAATCATGGCTTTAACGGAGAGGCGCTGCCCGTTAATTGTCCGATTGTAGCCGAGATTGCTCCTGATGAAATCTTACCTGTTCTTGAAAAACTGCAGCCGAATGTTGCAATGGTCTGCAGTGCAAGAACCGGTGCAAACTCTTCTCATGCATATACAATTAACCGGATTGAAGGCACAAATGTATATATAAGCGAACCCCACAATGCTTCTAATGAGGTGATGTTTACATTGGAAGAATTTAAAGAAAATTTCTTCAACATAGAATTTATGGTTTTATCGGAACAGCCTTAGTGTAAAGAAAATTCCCGCCGGCTGAAATTCAGCATGACAGAATTTTATGCTAAGATTTTCCTATGGAGGAATTCAGGCATTACACGGTTATGAAGAAAGAAGCGGTCGATTTGCTGGAATGCAGAGACGGCCTTATTTACGTGGACTGTACTCTCGGCGGCGGCGGGCACAGCGAAGAAATTCTTAAACGTATTCAGCCAAACGGACGTCTTATCGCATTTGACGTCGACGGGGAGGCAATTTCCGCCGCAAGCCGCAGGCTGAAAGATTACAAAAACTTAACAATTGTAAAAAATTCTTATACAAATATTAAAAAAGTGTTACACGATTTAGGCGTGGAAAAAATTACCGGCGGAGCGCTGTTCGACTTAGGCGCTTCATACCATCAGTTCAGCAAAGCGCAGCGGGGGTTTTCCTTCCAAAAAGACGCCCCGCTTGACATGCGCTTTAATCAGGATGACGATTTTTGTGCCGCAGATGTTGTAAATAATTACTGTGAAAATGACCTTATCCGCATTTTTTCCGAATACGGTGAAGAAAGGTTTTCCAAAAGAATTGCAAAAAAAATTGTTGAAGCCAGAAAGGTCAAAAAGATAGACACTACATGCGAATTAGCGGATTTGACAGTCCGCTGCACGCCAAAGGTAAAATCGTCTGTTCATCCGGCAACACGTGTGTTTCAGGCAATCCGTATAGAAGTTAATCAAGAATTAACAAATGTAAAAAATACTATGAATGATGTGTTGGATTTACTGGAGGTTGGTGCTATAATAAGTGTAATAAGTTTTCACTCTCTGGAAGACAGAATAGTGAAACGCTTATTCAAATATCACTCAAGCAAATGCCGCTGCAATAATCCGGTATGTGAGTGCGAGCCGCCGGTGTTGGAACCGGTTACCCGAAAGCCGGTAACGGCAAGTGAAGAAGAAAGACTTGAAAATCCGCCTTCAAGAAGTGCAAAGCTGAGGGCTGCCAGAAAGACAGGGAGAAGATGTTGAAAACTAAAGTGCTTTATAATAATCAAAATCAGCTTATTTACGGCGCTCCGGTAATTGAAGGTTATTTTAAAAGAGATAATTTAGTGAAAGAAATGGCTATCAGAAAAATAAATAAAACCTTATGCGGTCTGCTCGGGCTTTTTATTGTTGTTGCTTTCATAAGCTATTATTTTTCCATGACTCACGAAATAACGCTTAATTCTCTCAGCCGCCAGATTACCACCCTGAACGACGAAAATGCCGATTTACAGAACAATCTTGACAGGTTAAGGTCTTTCAACAATGTTGATACAAAAATAAATCAGTTTAAACTGCTTCAGAAAGCCGATAAAGTTATTGAAGTTCCGGCTGCGGCCTCTGTGGCTGTGGTAGAAAAAAAGAAAATAAAATCTACCTCGTTTAACTGGGCAATCGGGTATTGAGCAAATAGGGAACAGTGAATTAAGAGGTATGGCTTTTTAGTTGAAAAGTTGAAAGGTTGAAGGGTTGAAAAGACACTAGTCTCCAGTCTCTAACCCCCGGTCTCTGATAAAATTAGTTGAATAGTTAACTACCTCTCCTTACAGGAGAGGATGAATTTCTTAATGAGCACAACGTGTGAATTTAGAAATTCAGGTGAGGTGGCGCAAAACAGAATAATTTTACTGGATTGCTTCATCGCTTGAATAGCAAGCGATGAAGCAATTGTACATGTCAAGTAATTGTTACATGATTAAGCAATTAGCAGAGTGGTAAAATTACCCTCCCCTTGAGGGAGGGTCGAAATCTTTGCGGCAACAGGCGCGAGCGAAGCGAACGCATTTGCTGCAGATTTCGGGGTGGGGTAGAGGTACTAAAGAGGGCTGTTGGTCTGACTTTAGCATTGGCCAGATCCTGAAACAAGTTCAGGATGACGTGGCGATTATGGTGTGAGAGGCTGTTTCTTCATTCCTATTCACTCCTATTTACTATTTACTAAGCACTATTTACTAATAATAATGTAGCTAATTACTTAACATGTACAGCAATGACGAAATAATAAGAAAGAACAATCCTTTGAATTTCCATCATGTTTATCATACAATATTCCTTATAAGAGGAGAACCGGCATGCAAATATCTAACATTAAAAAAGTTGACTCACAGATTGCAGAACAAATTGAGCTGGAGTTTCAACGCCAGCAAAACACCATCGAACTTATTGCGAGCGAAAACATTACCTCTTTAGCTGTAATGGAAGCTTCGGGAAGCGTTTTAACCAATAAGTACGCGGAAGGCAAGCCGTATAAACGTTTTTATAACGGGTGTGAACATGTTGACGTGATTGAAGAACTTGCACAGGAGCGGGCAAAGAAATTATTTAATGTCGAACACGCTAATGTCCAGCCTCACAGCGGCGCTCAGGCAAACATGGCAGTGTTTTTGTACGCGCTCAAGACAGGAGATAAGGTTCTGGGCATGGACTTGTCAAACGGCGGACATCTTACTCACGGTTCGCCGGTAAATTTTTCCGGACTTTACTTTGACGCTGCAGGTTACGGCGTGAATGAGTACGGTGAAATTGACTATAATGAAGTGCGCCGGAAAGCGCTTGAGCATAAACCTAAATTAATTGTCTGCGGAGCAAGCAATTATTCTAAAATAATTGATTTCAAAAAGTTTAGAGATATTGCAGACGAAACCGGTGCATACCTGATGGCGGATATTGCGCATATTGCAGGACTTGTGGCTGCCGGAGCTCACCCGTCGCCTTCGCCTTACGCTGATTTCGTAACGACTACTACGCATAAATCTTTGCGCGGACCGCGCGGCGGGATTACCATGTGTAAAGCCGAACATGCCGCAGGGATTGATAAAGCTGTTTTTCCGGGAATTCAGGGCGGACCGCTGGAGCATATTATTGCTGCAAAAGCAATTGCGCTTCATGAGGCTGCACAGCCAGAGTTCAAAACTTACGCGGTACAAATTATTAAAAATGCACAGGCGCTGGCACAAGGGCTGATGGACGAAGGCATGGACATTGTAGGCGGTATGACCGAAAACCATTTAATGACGCTTGATTTAAGAAAGCATGGCAAAACCGGCAAAGATATGGCAAATGTCTTGGAGAAGGTAGGGATTACTGCAAACAAAAACACTGTGCCTGACGACCCGCAAAGCCCGTTTGTTACAAGCGGAATTCGTCTCGGAACCCCTGCTGTTACGACACGGGGCTTCAAAGAAGATGATATGGCCGAAGTTGCAAAAATTATTGCATCCGCAATATTTGCATCAGACGACGAAACCGGGCTGCAAAATTTAAGAGAGCGTTCGCTCAAGCTTTGCCAAAAGCACCCGTTGTATGAGTGATGGGAAGGTCAGATTACCCTCCCTTTTAAGAGAGTGTTGACTTTTTGTAGCTTTGTCATTGCTGTACATGTCAATCAATTACCTTTTCGAATCTTCTTTTCTGCCTAACTGACGGGTCAATATTTTATCTTCATATACCGGGCATATATGCTGAAGACTTCATAGATGTGAACGGTGACAAAGGTCCAAACCAACTCGGCAGAGATGTTTTTTTAGTTGCAATAGATGAGCGGGGATTACAACATCCCGGTGAGGGGTTTGAATGTGACGTAAAAGTCGACGATTATCGTAACGGTCTCGGCTGTACAAGACGGGTTATTGAAAACGGCTGGGTTATGGATTATTAATCCCGGACGCGTCAAAAAGATATACATCTTGTTTATTTATACTCAATTCAAGAGTGCTGCCCACAGGTTTGCCGGCAGGAAGTTTTGCCGAACACTTTTTGCCGTCAATATAAAAATAAACTATCTGTTCGCTGCCCAAAAGCTCAACCATATCAACTTCTACGGTAAGTTTAATAGCCCCGCCGCAAACCATTTTTTCAGGCCGGACGCCGGCAATTGCCGCATTTTTGCAGCGCAGCCTCTTGGCGTCTATGAAGTTCATCTGCGGCGAGCCTACAAAACCGGCTACGAATGTGTTTGACGGGTTGTTGTAGATTTCTTCCGGCGGCGCCGCCTGTTGGATTACGCCTTTATCAAGAACAACCACCCTGTCACCCATGGTAAGCGCTTCTGTCTGGTCATGGGTTACGTATATGAATGTGGTTTCAAGCTTTTGATGAAGCTTTTTTATTTCCGAACGCATTTGAACACGCAGCTTTGCGTCCAGGTTTGATAACGGCTCGTCCATTAGGAATACTTTCGGATTTCGTACAATCGCCCGTCCGAGTGCAACACGCTGTCGTTGCCCGCCGGATAATTGTTTTGGCTTTCTGTCCAGATATTCGTCTAAACCCAAAATCTGTGCGGCTTCGGCAACTTTTTTTTCAATGGTTTCTTTATCAAATTTTCTCATTTTCAACCCGAAAGCAATATTTTCTCTTACGGTCATGTGCGGATACAGCGCGTAACTTTGGAAAACAAAGGCTATATCACGGTCTTTCGGCTGAATATCGTTAACTTTTTTATCACCTATATAAATTTCGCCTTCGGTTATGTCTTCAAGCCCCGCAATCATTCTCAAAATTGTTGATTTACCGCAGCCGGACGGTCCGACAAGCACCAAAAATTCTTTATCCTTTATTGCTAAATCAATATTATCAATAACTTTTTTTTTATCGTAAGCCTTGCTTACTCCCTTTAAAACAACACTACTCATTTTGACCTTCTGTTTCAGGTTTTCCTACCGGCAGAACAACATTAAACGTAGTCCCGTACATTGCGTTGGACTCAATCCACAGGGAACCGGACATTTTTTTAACTGCAGCCTCGACGGTTGCAAGGCTTATTGACCTTAAAAGTCCTTTTTTATTTGATTTTTCTAACAGTGAATACGGGTTGAATAAATCGGATTTTTCCGTGTCAGAAAGCCCTATTCCGACACCGGATACCGAAATTTGGACAGAGTTCTCAACAGTTTCCGGATAACCTAACTTAATGTTTATTACTCCTGTTTCGGTCATTTTAACCGTTGTGTCCGTTAAAGTCTGTATAATCAGCCTGACTGCGTTTTCGTCAGCATAAACCGCTTTTTTACTAATGTTATCAAAATCAAAATTAAATTCGAGATTTTCTTTCTGTACAACGGCTATTTTAATAACGTTTTGAATTAGGTTTACAATATCAAATGTATGAGGTTCAATTTTGAATAATGAGGATTCCACGCGCGAGTATTCAAGTAGTTTATCCATAAAGAATGACAGCTCAACTGCATTTTTGTTAATAATCTTAATATATTTATGCTGTTTTTCATTAAGTTCTCCTCCCAGACCGTCCAGCAGCGCCTGCGAAAAACCCGAAACAGACTGCAAAGGTGATTTTATATCTCCTGACAGTTTGTACAGCATATAATTCTTTTCTTTGTTAAACCTGCCTGCATTTTCCGCAGCAGCAAGCAGCCCGGTCATTGTTGTTATATCTCTGACAGTTATATAGTACTGGTCGTCATTTATTACGGCGCTTAGTTCCACAAAAATCTCAACGTCTCCGCGCGAAAACGCGCCTGTGGCAACAGACACTCCTGTTTCGCAGGATTTCCCCGCCAGTACAAGCCCGTCCGCTACAATTTCATCAAAAATACTTCCCAGTAAGGGCTTTCTGTAAGTTTCAAATAAAGTTACGGCTTTAAGGTTAACCCAGGAAATTTCTCCGGTTAACTCTACCACAAACACCGCGTCAGGCAGCATTCTTAAAACTTCTTTGAAATTTTCAGACTCTCCCTTGCTAAACAATTTGCCTAAATTCATTATTGCACTTATTCCCCTTATCGTATATAATTATATCATAAAGTTTATTTTTGTAAATTTATTTTCATAAACTAGCAAAAAAAGTTGCTTTAGTGTTTTTATGCAAATAATAAAGGATACTAAAAAAATGAGAGAAGTAAATAATAATCCAACAGGAAATCCGCAGCCGATTCCACAGGTAAAGGCCAAGAAAATTGATGCTTCCTGTGAAAAAAGTCCGGACGCGGCTTTTACGGGAAAAGAGCTTGAATTAACGAATGACCCTGCTTTTCAGGCGCTGGTATCCGCTGACAACACCAGTGAGGATTTAAATCTGCTTCAAAAGAATCATAAAGGTGTAAAGACCGCTCTGGCTTTTCAGGGTGAAGCCGAAAAGAAAAACAGTTACGAGGATTCTGTTGCTTTGATGGGCGAATTCACTAAAGAGTTTTTGGAAGGCTGAAGCTGCACGACAACTTTTTAGTTGAAGGGTTGAATAGTTGAACGGTTGAATGGTTGAATGGTTAAAATACCTTCTCTCTCTGGGAGAAGGTGGCGCGTAGCGCCGGATGAGGGTTTTATTGTTTATTAAGTGAATAGGTGAATAGGAAATTTAGAGGTATAGAGGGCTGGAGGTATAGCTTTTTAGTTGAAGGGATTAAACCTTTCAACCCTTCAACTTGTTTAGATAGTCCGCCAGCGCTTGTATGCCCAGCTTGTAGCTTTCCGCCCCGAACCCGGATATTTGTCCGGTGCAAACCGGCGCAATGTATGATTTATGCCGGAATTCTTCACGTTTATATATATTTGTCATGTGAACTTCCACTGCCGGAAGACCCGCAGCGCTCAGCGCGTCAGCGATTGCAATGCTTGTGTGTGTATAAGCGCCTGCGTTTATGACAATTCCGTCGAAATTATCTTTTGCCGCGTGAATCTTTTCCACAATTTTACCTTCAAAGTTACTCTGAAAAGTTTCTATATCAATTCCGGCATGGAACGAAAAAGCATACAAATCTTTCTCTAAGTCTTTCAGAGTCATAGTTCCGTACTTATCCGGCTCCCGGACCCCGAGCATATTCATATTTACGCCGTTAATAATAAGGATTTTCATGCTGCCGCCTCGTTACCATTATACTATAAAATTTAGGTAATAATATATAATTTTACACTACTATGTTCCTTTGAGCTTATCGGCAGCCGTCATTACTTGACATGCACAGCAATGACGAGCCCTAAAGTCTCGGATAGAATCCCCTGTAACGGGTCGAGCCTCTATACTCAACCCCCTCCAAAGTTTCAGGTAGAACTAACGGGTCGAGCATCTTACTCAACCCCCTCTAAAATTTCAGGTAAAACCCAATGTAACGGGTGCAGGCTCAGCCTGCAAAAAAAAACGACTGTTAAGTCGTTAGAAAATCAATAGGAAAAAGGAAAATTGTTTTGGCTGCTCGGATATTTAGTTATACCAAGCC
>JAISCP010000058.1 GCA_031265495.1 Heliobacteriaceae bacterium
AAACTGATAGACCCTGAATCAAGTTCAGGGTGACGTGGAGATTGTTGAATGTTTTTTACTAATAATTATGAGTTTAAAATGAGAGATTACGGACAAAAACGCCGGAAAAACCCGAACCAGCTGCAATTCGTATTCCGGATAACCTCTTAATTTTAACGGGCCAGTTGTGGAAACAAGTTCAGCATGACATTTTTA
This sequence comes from Heliobacteriaceae bacterium, assembly GCA_031265495.1. Lineage (GTDB taxonomy): Bacteria > Cyanobacteriota > Vampirovibrionia > Gastranaerophilales > Gastranaerophilaceae > UBA947. Next base: position 196 of record JAISCP010000058.1, read on the forward strand.
TAATTATTGTCAACATGCCATAGTTTTATCCTCTCCCCTGCGGGAGAGGGTTAACATATTAGTTTCCGGCCCCTAACTCCCGGTCTCTGATATGAGGTATTGATATTATCTCAGTTTTGCGGCGTCTTTGAGGTAAACATATCGGGGAACAAAATCGTCAGCGCAGTTGAGCACTATCAGAACACGCAGGCATTTTTCAAGCGAACCCTCTACATCAAGTTCATTAAAACACATCATCGCAATATCGTCCCAGCCGAGTTCGACTCTCGCAAACTGCGCGGGAAACACCGCGTCCAAATCCTTTGTTAAAGTAAAGATTACGTGGGAAATATTCTTTTTCTCAATCCCGTTTGCCGCAATCATACTGTCAAGAAGCTCTAAAACAGTTTCTCTTATTGACTCCGCCGTATTTTCGCCTGCTGTGGACGCTCCTCTTATTCCTTTAATCATAACCTGACTCCGTTATACCAGTCACGTGCGGACATTTCGTCTTTTCCTTCCGGCTTTACTCTGATTAACAGCACGGAACCCTTCCCGCACCCGGCTTCCACACCCTCTTTTGTAAAAGTAAACTTCCCGGCAGGCGCCTGTTTGTCCAGAACCTTTGTCTTAATAACCTTAACGGTTTTGCCGTTGAGCGTAAAATACGCCGAAGGACAGCCGCAAATTCCGCGCACAAGATTGTGAATATCATTTGCGGAATTGTTCCAGTCAATTACACATTCATTTTTTGACAATTTCAGCGCCGGACGGCAAACTTCACCGTACTGCGGCACGGGGACAAGTGTTCCGTCATATAACCCCGTAAGAGTTCTTTCAATCAGCTCCGGTGATTTTTCGCTGATAATCCCGTTTAACTCATTTATCGTCATATTTTCGGGAATTTGAATTTTTTGCGACAGACAAATATCTCCCGCGTCAAGTTCAAGCGTTGTAATCATTGTGGTAATCCCTGTTTCCTTATCGCCGTTTATAATTGCGCGCTGTATAGGGTTTGCGCCGCGATACTCGGGCAGCAGGGAAGCATGAAGGTTTACCGTCTCAAACACGGGAATATCAAGAACCTCCTGAGACAAAATCTGTCCGAATGCAAAAGTTACAAAGAAATCAGGTTTCAGCTCACGCAGCGCCGCTTGAATTTCGGGTTCTTTCCGGATTGATTTCGGCTGAAAAACGGGCAGACCTTTTGAAAGCGCAAACTTTTTTACCGGAGACTGTGTAATTGTATGCCCTCTGCCTGCCGGCTTATCCGGCTGGGTTACTAGGGCAAGCACCTCAATTTTTTCGGAATTATACAGGTATTCCAGCGATTTTAGAGCTATTTGCGGTGTTCCGAAAAAAACAATCTTAATCAATTCTGTCTCCATATTTACGGTAAAACTTTATATTTCAGGTGCAGCCTGCCAGTCGTCCCCGTTAAACAACTTATCTTCTTCAACCGGCGGTAAATTGTATTTTTGCAGTAAATTATCCACTTCAAAACGATTTTCGCAGTGGTCTATGAACAAAATCCCGTCAAGATGGTCATTCTCATGCTGAACAACGCTGCTCAAAAGTCCGCCGTCCGCCTCAATAACAAAAGGTTTTCCGTTTCTGTCCAATGCTTTTACCATAATCTTTTTATATCGTCTGACGTCCGTGTAAACTTCGGGAAAGCTTATACAGCCTTCATGTGCAGAAAAACCGCCGGATTTTTTAATGATTTTCGGGTTAATAAAGACAACGGGATTAAGCGGCTCGTCATTTTTGGAAGTATCAATTACGAACACTCTGTAATTCAATCCTATTTGCGGCGCGGCCATTCCGACGCCGTTTCTGGCGTACATAGTGTCAAGCAGGTCCGTAACCAAATCCTGAATTTTTTTTGAAACCTTATGAACTTCTTTTGAAGGTTCCCTTAAACTTTTCGTACCGTATTCCAAAACTTTTCTGACAGCCATTTTATAACCTCGTAACTCTCACAGCATTATACCCCAAAATGTTAACTTTTGCAAACTATACTTCGAAAAAAAGCAATAATTTTAGAAAAAAATACTTATAACAATTATAATGGGGATTTCTATGATTATTGACGGTATAAAATATAGTCAAACACAGGTCAATCTTAACGGACTTAACGCGGCTGCTGCCGATAATAACGGCGAAATCGCCGCAGAAATGAACAAATCAATTGAAAAGCCTAAAAAATTGTCCCCTGAAGAACAAAAAAAACATAGTTTATCAGAAAAAGTTTTTCAGAAAGTCAATCTAATATTAAAATTAAAACAGTCCTCAGAAATTATAAAAAAGATTTTAGAAACTTCAAAAATCCCTCAAATGACCAGTATCGGGCTTTCTGTAGACTCTGAGGTAAATGAGCTTACAGACAGTACTGACAAGACAATGGAAAAGTTTTTAAAGTACATGGATGCAGACACAAACAGACTTGCTTCAGCTGTTGATGAAGCAATAAAAGAACTTGCCGATACGGAGGTCAAGGTAAAAGTTTATCTGGCACGCGGACAGAAGGCAATTAAATTAAATGAGGCTCTTGAAAAATTTGCTGCAAACGGCGGTGATATTAATGCAATAAAAATAGACAAAATAGTAGAAGAAATCAGCAAACCCGTAGAAACACCGCAGCAAAGCGGCGACGCAGGCGGCGCGTCCGACAAAAGCGCCGGAGATGAAACAGCCGCTGAACAAAATACTGCCGACACGGGTGCAATATCGGAAACATCTGTTGACGAAAATATTGCAGGCTCAGCGGTAATAAACGAAGCGTCTGTTGAAGGAGATATTGCAGGCACAATAAATGAAACAGACATTGATGAAAATATTGAAACAGCCGCAGCGGATAAAACAGACGGAATACCCGCTCAAACAGCCTCAAATAAAGCAGACGATTTAAGTGAGGGCGAAATAGATGAATTTCTTAAAAAAGATAAAATTTCCAATATTATGCAAAAACTTATAGAAGCAACTAAGAACAATGATTTCAGTGACTCTGATATAGCGGATTATATTAATGAAAAAGCGTTGAACAAAAAAGAACAGAGCAAACCTGCGGCTAATCTGTTTGGAGCGAATAATCAAGCAGGATACAACACTAATCCTATAGAAATAGATTTTACTGCTATGTCCCCAAAGAAAAACCCTTTCAGCGTAAGATAGCGTTAATTTCTTATTGGTTCTGCTGTACATGTCAATTAGTTACATGATTATTAGTAAATAGTTTTTAGTGAATAGTAAACAGGAAAGAGTGAACAGCAAAGGATAGCCCGCCTTAACCTCCCTGTCACCGAATTACCTAACCTATACAAGGATGACGTGACGGTCGTTCAGCGTGATGTTTTTATATTGAACGTCAACACGACCTAGTTATGTATATAGTTCCCATTTAAAACTATTAAAGAAAACTAAACGCTTCTATGTTATAATCCGTTCTATGAACAAGAAAGTTATAACAACAAACAGAAAAGCATTCCACGACTATACTATTTTTGAGAAGTTCACGGCGGGTATGGCGCTGACCGGAACCGAAATTAAGTCAATCCGCAAAAATGCAATTAATTTAAAAGACAGCTTTTGTAAAATTGAAGACGGAGAAATTTTCTTATATAAATGCCACATTTCACCTTATGAACAGGGCAACCGGCACAACCATGAGCCTGAACGGGTCAGAAAACTTCTGTTGCATAAAAAAGAAATCTTAAAAATGCTTGGTAAAATTAAGAAAGAAGGTTACACCATAGTTGTACTGGAGGTTTTTCTGTCGCGCGGTTTTGCAAAGGCTGAAATCGGACTTGCGAAAGGGAAAAAGCTTCACGACAAGCGCGAAGACATTGCTAAAAAAGCGCAGAAAAGAGATATGGACAGGGCGGCCAAACAATGAAAGCGGTAATAATCGGAAAAGGCTTAATGCTCGCAAACATAATTGAAGGCGTAATTGACGCCGGATATGAAATTGCCGGTGTGTTCAGACAGGAACGCGCGCAGCTTTCGCCGTTCAAATTATTTTTTCAGGATTTTTTTAAAAGTTCTCCGGTGTACACTTTGATTAAGGAATACAAAATTCCCGAGATAAAGTGTAAGTCCGTGAACTCCGATGCATTTAAAAAAGAGCTTTTACGCTTGAATGTTGATGTACTCATTGTTGCCACCTGGCATGAAAAACTTAAAAAAGAGATTACAGACCTTCCGGTGATTGCGTCAATAAACGCGCACCCATCGCTTTTACCCGCATACAGAGGCCCAAACCCTTATCTGGAAACAATCAGACACCTGGAAACCCGGTCAGGCATCACTTTTCATCTGCTTGATGAAAATTATGACAGCGGGCCGGTTCTGGCTCAGCAAAAAATAGATATTCTGCCGAACTATACCGGAAAAGAACTGCGCGAGCATACGGCTTACCACGCAAGACTTTTGACAGCGGAAGTCTTAAAAAAACTTGAATGCGGGTTAATTATTCCGGTGCCTCAGGACGAGTCCAAAGCAAGCTACTATCCCGCAATAAACCCTTTGGATATGATTTTGGATTTTGAAAATAAAACAGCGCGGGAGCTTCACGCGCAAATCAGAGCGTTTCACCCATGGTATCCGTGTTACGTGAAACACAACGGCCGGTATTTTATTCCTAACCCTTATAAATTAAGGATTACGGAAAGCGGCTGTGCAGAACCCGGCAAAGTTTCGGATATTAAAAACCGCTCAATAACCGTTGTCTGTAAAGACGGTAAAGCTTTAAAAATGGACGGGGTAAAAGTCCGAACCTGATGTTTATTAAAACTGAAAATCCCGTTCGCCCGCTGTTATTCCGGCTAAACAATCTTCCACTGTTTTTCGCATTTTACGGTCGTTAATTAATTCCAATTCTTTATTAATAAGCTCTTCGCCGGCAAGACGCGTTTGCGCTGAGGCATAATCTTCAAGGTATTCTTTAAGGGTCATAACAGCGTTTGGCTGGCAGAAATTCTTTATCTGCCGGCTCTTACAAATTTCCATAAAGCGGTCTCCCGTCCGCCCCTGACGATAGCACGACGTACAGAAGCTCGGCAGATATCCGTTTTGCATGAGCCATCTTATAACCTCGTCCAGCGGACGCCTGTCGCTGACGTCAAACTGCGCTGAATTTTCATCTTCCGGCATAGGGTTAAAGTAGCCGCCGATGCTTGTTTTTGAGCCTCCGCTTATCTGGGAAACCCCTAAATTCAAAAGGTGTTTACGGCATTCTTCGCTTTCGCGGGTTGAGATAATCATGCCGGCATAAGGCACAGCTATACGAATACAGGCAGTTATTTTGGCAAAAGTTTCATCATCAATTCCGTTGTCAAACTCGTCCGGGTCAATATCATCGGCTTTTTTTATTCTCGGAACGCTTATTGCATGAGGCCCGACTCCGAAAGCGGCTTCCAGATGTTCGGCGTGCATTAAAAGCGCTGAAAATTCATACCTGTAAGACTCCAGACCAAACAGAACGCCTATGCTTACATCGTCAATACCTGCTTCCATTGCCCTGTCCATTGCTTCGGTATGATAGTCGTAATCGTGTTTGGGGCCGGTGGGGTGAAGCTGTTCATAAGATTTTTTGTGATATGTTTCCTGAAATAAAATATAAGTTCCGATGCCGGCTTCATTCAATTTTTTGTAATTTTCAACGGTGGTTGCGGCAATGTTAACGTTTACCCGCCGTATGGAGCCGTGTTTGTGTTTAACGCCGTAAATTGTTTTAATTGATTCCAGAATATACTCAATCGGATTATTAACGGGGTCTTCGCCCGCCTCTATGGCCAGCCTTTTGTGGCCCATTTCCTGAAGCGCGGCAGCCTCATTCCTGATTTCTTCCTGCGTTAATTTTCTGCGCGGAATATGCTTATTCTTTGCATGATAAGGACAATATACACAACCGTTTACGCAGTAGTTCGACAGATAAAGCGGCGCAAACAAGACTATCCTGTTGCCGTAATAATCCTGCTTAATTTTCTGTGCCAGCGCCAGAATTTCACTGTTTTTCTCCTCAATTTCGCAATCCAGAAGCACAGCGGCTTCACGATGCGAAAGCCCTTTGCCCGAGCGTGCTTTTTCAAGGATTTGGCCGATTATAACAGGATTATTTTTGTTTTTCTGCGCAAAGTCAAGAGAGGCTAAAACTTCTTCATGGCAGATAAATTCTTCAGCTTTGCGTGATTTAGGGTTGTACATATATTAATGATAACTCTTAAAAAAGAAAAGTAAAGATTAAGCTAATGGTTGAAAGGTTGAATAGTTGAAAGGTTGAATGGTTTACAAAGCGAACAGGCAATGAGCCAGCCTGTATCCCGAGCGCAGCGAGGGTGAAGGGTTGAGCTACCCTCCCCTTGAGGGAGGGTCGAAATCTTTGCGGCAGCAGGCGTGAGCGAAGCGAACGCATTTGCCGCAGATTTCGGGGTGGGGTAGGTATAGAAAGGTATGGAAAAAAAGAACATCCCCGTCAACACCCTCCCTGTCACCCTGAACTCGTTTCAGGGTCTGCCTTCTATCCGGGGAAGTAAAGCTCACGGAAGCTGAATATTTTTATCGGTGGCCGGATCCTGAAATAGCGGATTTCGGCGGGCGTGAAACGCCCTTAGCGAGCAAAACCACGTTTTTGCGAGCTGCCGGCGGCGAGGAGCGAGCATAACGCCAAGTTTACTTGAGCGTTTGCAGCGAGCGACAAGCCAAAAGCTCCGCTTATAATCCAAGACAAATTCAGGATGACGGGGCGGTTATGGTGTGATTTGTCATGTGCAGATGCTGAAACGAGTTCAGCATGACAGGGAGGTTAAGATGGGCTGTGGCAATCTTTTGCTGTTCCCTCTTTCCTGTTTACTATTAACTAATTTAGCCATACCTCTATCCATCCAGCCCTCTATACCTCTTATTCATCTATTCACTTAATAAACAATAAAACCCTCATCCGGCGCTACGCGCCACCTTCTCCCAGAGGGAGAAGGAATGAAACCTTTCAACCCTTCAACCGTTCAACTAATTTAGCTATACCTCTTATTCACTTAGCCACCCTCCGGCCATTTGACTTTGAAGCTGCTCGATAGTAAAATAGCGCTATGGATATTAAAGCGGTAATTTTAGCGGCAGGCAGAGGAACGCGGATGAAATCACAGACGCCGAAGGTTTTGCACGAAATTTTCGGCAAACCGCTGTTAGGCTGCGTTTTGGAGTCAGTCAGCGGACTGGTGAGCGAGTCGTTCGTAATCGCCGGACATCAGGCCGGACTTGTTGAAGAATTTACCGCCGGATATGACGGCGTAAAAACAGTAATACAATCCCCCCAGTCAGGCACTGCAGACGCCGTTTCAAAAGTCTGCCCGCTGCTGGATGATTACAACGGGCTTGTGCTTGTTTTGTGCGGTGATACCCCGCTGATTACACACGAAACTCTGGCTGAATTTATTGAGTTCCATAATAAGGCTAATTCAGATTTAACGGTTATGAGCGCTGTTTTTGAAAACCCGGCAGGCTACGGCAGAATTGTACGGGAAAACAATCAGCTTAAACGTATTGTGGAAGAAAAAGACGCTTCCGCACAGCAAAAAGCAATAAAAGAAGTTAATGCGGGGATTTACCTGTTCGACTGGGTAAAGATTAAGCCCGCTTTTTCGCACTTAACAGCTAATATAACAGCTGATAACGCGCAGAAAGAGTATTACCTGACCGATATAATCGAATGGGCTGACGGGCTTAACGTCAATGCTTACACCCTGAAAAACAATGAAGAAATTTTCGGGATAAACTCGCGCGCACATCTGGCTCAGGCCGCGAAGATTATGAACCGCCTTACTCTGGAAAAGCTTATGGATAACGGCGTTACCATAGTTGACCCTGACGCGGTATGGGTCAGCCCTGATACTTCAATCGGCGAAGACACCGTAATCTACCCGTCAACTTACATTGAGGGGAAAAACAAAATCGGTAAAAACTGTAAAATCGGACCGTTTGCGCATCTGCGGGGCGGAGTTGAGATTGGGGATAATGTTAAAATCGGAAATTTTGTAGAAGTTAAAAAATCAAAGATAAATTCAAACACAAACGCCGGACATCTAAGCTACATCGGCGACAGCGAAGTCGGCTCGGGAGTAAACATCGGCGCCGGAACAATTACGGCAAATTACAATGCCGTAACAAAAACGAAAAGTAAAACCGTTTTAAAAAATAATGTTAAAATCGGCTCAAATTCGGTTTTAGTGGCGCCCGTAGAGATTGAAGAAGGTGCAAACATAGGCGCGGGGAGCGTTATTACCAAAAATATTCCTGCGCATGCCTTAGCCCTTACGCGTTCAACACTGAAAGTTGTGGAAAACTGGGTTAAGAGTTGAGAGGATTTTATGAAAACACTAAAGTCCATGCGTTTGCACATAGCTATTTTCGGGAAAACTAATGTCGGAAAATCCTCTGTGTTGAACAGAATTACCGGGCAGGACGTTTCTATTGTGTCGGAAATTGCGGGCACGACAACCGATGTTGTGGAAAAATCTATGGAACTCCTGCCAATCGGACCCGTAACCTTTTTGGATACCGCCGGACTTGACGACACATCCAAACTCGGGGAAAAACGTATTAAAAAAACCATGAAAGTTCTGAACCGTACGGACATTGCTGTTATTGTAACGGATTATAACGGGTTTAGCGAGTATGAAACCGGCTTAATACAAGAGCTTAATGCGCTGAAAATTCCATATTTGATAATTGTAAATAAATCTGATGTTAAAAAAATCAGCGAAAAATGTCATGCCGAACTGGTTTCAGCATCTTACAGCCGTGATAAGGCCCTTCAAACCGGAGTTTTAATTACTTCCGCTCTAACCGATAAAGACTTTGTTTTCCGGTTTAAAGAAGCGCTGGTAAAGCTCCTTCCCGATGATTTTGTGAATTCTCCGGCAATTGCGGGGGATTTGGTTCCGGCGGGGAGTACGGTTATACTCGTAATCCCGATTGACAAGGAAGCCCCGAAAGGGCGTATTATTCTGCCGCAGGTTCAGGTAATCAGGGATTTGCTGGACAGCGGCTGTCTTTCTTATGTGGTGAAAGAAACCGAGCTTAAGACAGCGCTTGAGAATTTAAAAGAGCCGCCTGCACTTGTCGTAACTGATTCACAGGCATTTAAACAGGTCAGTGAAATTGTACCGGAAGGTATTCCGCTAACCTCGTTTTCAATTCTTTTTGCGCGGATTAAGGGTGATTTGGAGGAGTTTGTGCGCGGCGCAGCCGCAATTGACATGCTGAAAGATGATGATAAAGTTTTAATTCTGGAAAGCTGTACACACCACGCAATAGAAGATGATATTGGGCGGGTTAAGCTTCCCGGGTGGCTCAGGCGGAAAACAGGTAAAAAATTGGAAATTCATAATTATGCGGGACATGATTTCCCGGACATATCGGGTTACAGCCTGATTTTGCACTGCGGAGCGTGCATGACTACCCGCCGCGAGGTTTTATCGCGGATTTTAATCGCTCATGAAAAAGGCGTACCCGTTACAAATTACGGGGTTGCGATTTCGTACTGTCTGGGCATTTTGCCGCGTGCGGTTAGGATTTTTGGATTGTAAAATAAAAACCCAATTTCCCCTTGCCATAAGTTTCAGAGGGCTGCCAAACTCACACCATAACCGTCACGTCATTGCGAGGAGGGCGTCAGCCCGACGCGGCAATCCAGTAAATTCAACATTTTTGACTGGATTTTCCTCTCACAAAATGATACTTAATCATTTTGTTACATGATTAAACAATTAGCAGAGGGGGAAATTACCCTCCCCTTGAGGGAGGGTCGAAATTTGCTAAAGCAAATTTCGGGGTGGGGTAGAGATATTAACGAGGGTTGTTGGTCTGATTTTACCATTGGCCAGATCCTGAAATAAATTCAGGATGACGCGGCGGTTATGGTGTGCTTGTGTCATGTGCAGATCCTGAAACAAGTTCAGGATGACAGGATGGGGGCGATGACGCCGAACTAACAAGCAAAAAAGAGACGCATTGTAATGCGTCTCTTTTGCTTTATATTTTCACATATTACCTATTATCTTCCGTAAAGGACTGCTCGTGCTGCAGGTGAGTTAGGCAGGATGTTTTGACCGTAAAGTCTGACCGGATAAACATCACTCGGACTCTTAACTATACAGCTTGTGTCAGTACCGCAGTTTTCACCGGTAACCTGTTTGTTAGGATTTTTAGGCCCGTTTACATCAATTAAACCTTTACAATTAACAGTACCGGTAGTACTTAATACACATCCACTGTGAGATTTAGGGAATGAGAATACAATACCGTCGTTAAAGAAGAATGTATAATTATTTAATCCGAAGTCTTGTGTGGTAAGGCTGGTAGCACCGGGCGTTGCAGCGGTTTGTATTTTGTAATCTTTAATACTAGTTCCGTCCTCAACTTTCATAACATTCATATGGTTCTTAATAATATTATAAAGGCTGGCATCTGTTGACGCTGTACCGGTCGAAGTTGTATATTCAAAATCATAATCATCAAGCGCTATGTTCATGTTAACCGCCTGATTAAGCACCGACAACGCCTTTTTATAAGCCGTTCTATACTGCGCACCCTGAGTCGAACTCAACAATGTAGGCATGGTCATCGCTGCAACCACACCAATAATACCTAAAGTAATTAATACCTCTGCAAGAGTGAAACCAAACCTTTTTGTCATAATAAATCTACCTTTCATTTTTATAAATTAACCAGTAATATAACTTTTATTTAATACTATCAGTAATATTAAATTATGTCAAGCAAAAAATTACAGCGTATTTATCATTGAGCCGGATCTGCTTTACAAAAGTTAATATTGAAGTGAATAGGATGTATAGAGGGCTTGAGGTACAGAGGTATGGTTTTTAGTTGAAAAGTTGAAGGGTTGAATAAATAATGGGTGCCACGCTATGCCTGCTCCTCTCCATACGGGAGAGGAAGAATTTCTTAATGAACACAGCGTGTGAATTTAGAAATTCAAGTGAGGGGGCAATTAAGCTTTACTGCCCCCTCACTCCAAACACTAAGCTCAACCTGTGGTTTCGCTAAGTGTTTGTTCTCTCTCCCGCAGGGAGAGAGTAAACAAGTTCAGCATGACAGGGGCGAGATTTAGCCATACCTAATTATTTTCTCTGCTTTCTTCCTGTTTAATGTATTGGCAAAGCCCTGCCAGATTTTTGTCTTCGTAAAGGTCGATTAATTCTTGTATATCCGTAATCTTTTTTAATGCAAAACTTATTTCGGCTATCAAAACACAGTCATTGCACAGCCTGTAACCGTTGTATTCAACAGAGCCTGCAAGACATTTGTCCGCGCCGCAGCAATCGCATTCAAAAAATTCGTTAACAATATCAGGGTTTTCCTCAATATCGTCTTTAATCATTTGCGCTGTGACCAGCTGCATTTCCTCCGTAATTTCTTTTTCGTTTTTCATAAGCCCTCCCTTTTATAAATTATAACACGATTAGTTGAATGGTTGAAAGGTTGAACGGTTGAATAAATCGCGGGTAGAACTCAGTGTTTTAGGTGCAGGCTCAGCCTGCTCCTCTCCATACGGGAGAGGAAGAATTTCTTAACGAACGTGTGAGTTTAGAAATTCAGGTGAGGGGGCGACTAAAAGAAATAGCCACCTCACCCCAGCCCTCTCCTGTAAGGAGAGGGAGTATCAATAAAACCCTCATCCGGCGCTACGCGCCACCTTCTCCCAAAGAGAGAAGGGCAGGCTGAGCGTGCACGACAAACAAGGCAAGCTATGCGCGCCGTAGTTTGACGGGTCAGGCATAGCGTGGCACCCATAACACGGTACTCTACCCGCGATTTATTCAACCTTTCAACCATTCAACCTTTCAACTAATTTATTTATGCTATAATAAGCGTACGTAAAGGAGTGCAGCAATGAGAGAAGCGTATTACCCGCAGGAAATTGAAAAAAAATGGCAGAAAATCTGGGATGACACAAAGGCTTTTAAAACTTATGACGACAGCGAAAAACCTAAATATTATGCACTGTCAATGTGGCCTTATCCTTCCGGCAAGCTGCACATGGGGCATGTGAGAAATTACACTATTACCGATGTTATTGCGCGTTTTAAAAAAGCTAACGGTTTTAACGTTCTTCATCCGATAGGCTGGGACAGTTTCGGACTTCCGGCCGAGAATGCGGCTATGCAGAATAAGGCAGACCCTGCAGCATGGACGGATGAAAATATTGCTTACATGACAAAACAGATGAAAATGCTGGGGCTTTCTTATGACTGGGACAGAGAAATTACAGCATGCAAGCCGGATTATTACAAATGGACGCAGTGGCTGTTTTTGCAGTTCTACAAAAAAGGTCTTGCTTACAAAAAAGAAGCTGCGGTTAACTGGTGCGAAGAGTGCGCAACCGTGCTTGCCAACGAACAGGTAATCGACGGCAAATGCTGGCGCTGCGAAAATCTTGTAGAAAAAAAATATTTATCACAGTGGTTTTTGAAAATTACGGACTACGCGGAAGCTCTTCTTGAGGACTTGGATAAGCTTACCGGCTGGGGCGACAACGTTAAAACCATGCAGGCAAACTGGATTGGCAAATCGCACGGGGCTGTTTTAAAGTTTAAGACGGCAGAGCAAGACATTGAAATTCCGGTTTACACAACCCGTCCGGACACTGCTTTCGGCATAACTTATCTTGTTGTTGCGCCGGAGTACAAAGATATTGAGCTTCTTACAACGGACGAAAACAAGGCGGCGGTTGAGGAATACCGTGCAAATGCCCGTAAAATGACCGAAATAGAACGGCTTTCAACCGAAAGAACAAAAACTGGCGTTCCGCTGGGAACCCATGCCGTAAATCCGTTTACCGGCGAAAAATTTCCGCTTTGGACAGCGGATTATGCGTTAGCCGAATACGGAACGGGGGCTGTTATGGCTGTTCCGGCGCATGACACGCGGGATTATGAGTTTGCAATTAAATATAATCTGCCGATAAAAGAAGTAATCGCCCCTTCATCCCTTCAGCCGTGCGGCCGGAGCGAAGCTTACGCGGAGCCGGGCATTATGGTCAACTCGGGGAAATTTAACGGCATGCCGAATGAAGACGCTAAAAAAGCGATTACCGAAGCGGCTGTAAACGGCGGTTTCGGGGAGTTCAAAACCCAGTACAGGCTGCGCGACTGGCTGATTTCGCGCCAGCGTTACTGGGGAGCGCCAATTCCGATTGTTTACTGCGAAAAGTGCGGAATTGTGCCGGAAGAAAATCTGCCGGTGCTGCTTCCTGAGGATGTTAACTTTGAAACAACAGGCGTATCGCCGGTTTTAACCTCAAAAACTTTTATTAATACTGTTTGCCCCTGCTGCGGAGGGCCGGCCAAACGTGAAACCGATACTATGGATACTTTCGTTTGTTCAAGCTGGTATTATTTGCGGTTTGCAGACCCGAAAAATTCCGAAAAACCGTTTGACAGGGAGATTGTAAATAAATGGCTTCCGGTTGACCAGTATGTCGGCGGGATTGAGCATGCCATTTTGCACCTGCTGTATTCAAGGTTTTTTACAAAAGCTTTGCGCGATATGGGACTGCTTGACTTTGACGAGCCTTTTGCCAATCTTTTAACGCAGGGAATGGTTTTGAAAGACGGTTCAAAAATGTCAAAATCAAAAGGCAATACAGTTGACCCTGACGAGATTTTTGAAAACTACGGCGCTGATACGGCAAGGCTGTTTATCTTGTCCGATTCGCCGCCCGCGCGTGATTTTGACTGGTCGGACGCAGGTGTGGAAGGCTGTTATAAGTTCCTGAACAGGGTCTGGAAGCTCATCGCTTCAAATGCGGATAAGATAAACCTTTCAACAGCGCTGCCCCCCGGCTCTCTGGCTAAAGAAAACGATGACCTTGTACGCATGGTTCACATGACAATAAAAGGGGTTACGAACGATATTGCGTGCGGCTTCCAGTTTAACACTGTTATTTCCAAATACCGCGAACTTACAAATGCTGTTTATGACCGGCGGAATGCGAAAACTGATTTAAATGAAGAGGACAAAGCCGTTTTGGGTTTTGCAATAGTAAGCTTAATCAAGCTGATGGCGCCGGTTGTGCCGCATTTATGCGAGGAAGTCTGGCGGGAATTGGGCGGCGGCGGCTCAATCCATGACCAAAAATGGCCTGAGTATGACGAAAATCTCGCAAAAACAAGTTCAATAACTCTTGTAGTGCAGATTAACGGAAAGATTAAAGACAAAATTGATGTTGATGAGGCGCTTACGGAAGAAGAATTAAAGCAAATCGCTTTGAACAGCCCGAAAATTAAGGAACAGACCGCAGGCATGGAAGCGGTTAAAATTATTGTTGTACCGAAAAAACTGGTTAATATTGTGGTTAAATAGGCGGTGACTAAGTGAATAGGAAGTATAGCTAAATTAGTTGAATAGTTGAATAGTTGAAAGGTTGAAGGGTTGAATTACCTTCTCCCTTTGGGAGAAGGTGGCGAGCAGTGCCGGATGAGGGTTTTATTGATAACGTCATTACTTAACATGTAAACCATTCAATCTTTCAACTTTTCAACCATTCAACTAATTGTTGTCTACTTGCTTTTACCGTGATATAATTTTGTTATGGAATGTCCAAAATGTGGTTTAGAAGTAGACGATAAGACGACCGTTTGCCCGAATTGCAAAAAGGTCTTGAAAATGAGCTGTCCGGTTTGTATGACCCTTAATGAGACCAGTACATGCAAAAAGTGCGGATATGTTATTATTTCCAAATGTAATAAGTGCGGCAAAGTCAATCAGACTTTTACCAAAAAATGTAAAAACTGCGGATTTAGCACTGAAAAGAGCGTAATCCTCAATGAAGCCAACGGAGATGATTTTGTAATGCTTACAATTGAGTTCCCGAATTTGGACGAAATAAAAACTGTTTTGGGCAATAGAGACCCGCAGGCTTTTACTAAATTCAAAACAGGTCTTGATAAAATAATTCACGGTTACGCGGATACAGTGGAAATCCGGCGGCAGATTATCAGCGGCGTTTACATACTCAGGTTCCTGAAAGATTATACGTTTAACAGTTCGGCTGAATCATCCGTAAATGCGGTTAAAGCAATAGCTGACAAAATTGCTAATCTAAATGTTAAACTTATTAAAAAGAAAAACACTATTGTCCGCTGCAATATGAACATTCTGAAGCGTACGGTAGAGTCTGACCCGGAAAATTATAAATCAGGATTGAGTATAAACCTTGTGCCTCCCGAAACAAAAGACGATATAGAAAAGATTTTAAACGGATTTCAGCTGATTTCAGACCCTAAGGTTATGGCGCCGCTGGAAAAAGATTACACGTTTAACCCGTTGAATTCGATCATGATTGACGGGGAAATGGTTATGTTTTATGAAATGGACATTAAGCCGTTAATAGAACTTGAGATTGAGCCTGAGGAAGCTGACGAGATTGCCGTGCCTCATTTCGTCCAAAACCTTCTGGTCGAACAGGATAAGCTTGACGGAATTGCGCTGGGTAAGCTTGACCTTCCGACAGACCCTGACGCGATTTATGATATAGAACCCA
Source organism: Heliobacteriaceae bacterium (assembly GCA_031265495.1). Taxonomy (GTDB): domain Bacteria; phylum Cyanobacteriota; class Vampirovibrionia; order Gastranaerophilales; family Gastranaerophilaceae; genus UBA947. The sequence goes on from JAISCP010000058.1 coordinate 15,737, forward strand.
TTAAGCTTGAGGGTGTGCGCAGTGACTTTACCAGAACCGAAAACATAGATGTTTTCTTCCATGTTCTGAACAGGCTTCAGGAGTTTCCCAAAGGCATTCTGGCGATTAAAACCGCTGAAATATACAAACCGTATTCCCTCAAGATTATCTCTATGATTCAATCTCTTAACCTGTATAAGAGCATAGTTACAATAACGTGCTATGATGAAATGAAGTACTCGCCTTATTCATTTTTCAGGGAGCTGGTTGCGGCAATTTTTGAATACACGATTTCTCAAAAATTATTCAGCGGCAACGATTTTTCTATGTTCAAACAGGTTGACCCGGACGGTCTTATCAAGGATTTGGTTACCCTGTCAAAAAGAGATGTTGAAAATCCCGAAGATACAAGATATGTCTACTTTGATTTGTTTTTAACCCTTTTGCAGGCAATACCGAAAACCTTAATATTCATAGATAATTTTGATAAAATAGATGAAAGCTCTTATGATGTCTTGAAATATCTTTTTGAAGCTTTTGATAATCTGGATATAAGTTATTTGTTATCTTATGAAAAAGATTTTTCGCTGCACAGGAATTCGCACTTTCTGCTTACGAAAGATTACTACACGGAGATTAACCTCAAGCCCACTCCGTTTGAAAAAATAATTGAGGAAAATAAAATTTATTTCAAAAATATTCTTGACCATTTTTATTTCAACAGGATTGCCAAGTACGCCGGCGGCAGTATTTTGTATCTTGACGTTGCGATTCAGTATCTGATTGAATCGGGAGTATTTGCCGCAAATGATGATTGTATTGAGATTGTATCCAATAAAACGGTTATTGTTCCTTCAAACCTGAATAAATTAATGAAACGCCGGCTGGACTTGCTTCAGGACGATGCGGACGCAATGCGGTTTCTTACGGCGATAGCGCTTTTAGGGACAAGGGTTGACATGAAAACAGCGGACAGTCTGGGTTACGCGGAATCCAAAAGAATTATTGATAAGCTTAGCGATATGGGCTATATTTATTTGTACAACAACGCTCTTTATTTCCCTAATTATAATATTTTACGCGGCAGCCTGCTTGAATCGGTCAGTGGGGACTGCCTGCATGCTGTGGCAAAAGAGCTGTTCGATAAGGTTTTTGACCCGTCTATGCCGAGTCCCGCAAAAGCTTATTTATACTCTCTGCTCGGAAAATCCGATGAAGAACGTCAGGAATGGGAAGCTCTTGCACAGGTAAATCTTTCTCTGGGGGATTTCAGCGCGTACCTGAACTGTACTGACAGAATTTTGCAGATTTTAGATAAAGAAACCGACCCGGAGATTATTCAGGCTAACGAGGAGTACAAACTCCAGCTGTATGAGAATATTTCCGTAAATCTTTACGATTACGTGCCTGACAGGAATTCGGATATTGCTCAGGCCACGCTGTCTAATCTGGAGCAGTCAACGGACGGTGAAAAAATAATTATACTTTGTAATAAAATGATACAAGGCTGCCTGATTTCCGGCAACTTTAACCAGGCTCTGGAATTGACCCATAAAGTTTTGTCTATGCTTCCCGCGTCCTCGCTTAACCCTGCGGCGCCGAACTTCAACCATTATTTCTTTTTAATGTCGTTAATCCATATTCAGATACTGTTTAATATAGGCGCTTTAAAAGAATGTATGGAGCTGGGGCTTACGGTTTTGAATGTTGTCAGTGATTCTTCGCTGGAAGTTTTAAAACCGGATTACTTTAATATGGAGCAGTTTAGAGAAACAATCTGCGATTCAATAGGGTATGTTGCGCTTGCGAATGTGCTTACTCTGAGCGGCAATGTTCAGGAATTTCTAAACCTTGCGGGAGCGAACTTCTCCGGCACCGCGCAATCTTACGGCGTATTTGTTACTTTACAGGAATTTATTCACGGGAAAAAGCCGGAAATAAATATTCAGGACTCCTCTGCAGGCGATAAGTTCTGCGGGATTATCAGCCGTATTATGAACGCTTTTACGTCATATACTGACGATTATAATAAATTCGCCGATGAAATTTATCAGGCTAAAATTCAGGCGAAACGCTTTATGCTTCACCAGATTGAGCTGTTCTGCGATTTGCTTATCGCGTACGCCTATATGAAGCTTGGCTCTTACAAAAAAGCTGATGATATTTTCTTTAAGCTGATTAAAACTACGAATAATAACGGAATGAGCTTAATGCTCTACGCCTCATGGTACATGATGAGCGAATTAAACCTGCTGCAAGGAAAATATGACGCGGCTTTCGGAATACTTAACAACTCAATTATCACGATGGAAAGAAGCAGTACGGCAAACGAATACCTTTTAATGCTTTTCAAGTATAATATGTTCAGGGTGTTGAAATTCAAGCAAAGATTTAATCATGCTCAAATTTCAGCCAATCAGGCAAAACATATTGCGGATAAATACGGAATTGACTTTGAATTCGATACCGAGCTTCCCGCAGAGTCTGATTGGGTTCAGGAGTCAATACCCGAAGCAGCGCCGGAAACAGCGCCCGAAGCAATATCTGACACGGAAGCAGTCCCGGAAATTAGCGAAGGAGAAGAACAATGAAAATACTTTTTGCGTCAGCGGAAACAGCGCCGTTTTCAAAAGCCGGCGGACTTGCGGATGTAGCGGGCAGTTTGCCGAAATATCTGGAAAAGCCCGAAACGGAAATTGCTGTTTTCACTCCGCTTCACGGGAGTATTGACGCGGATAAATACGGTATAAAAGAGCTTGAAAATTCTGAATTATGGCTGACTTTCGGCGGACGCGGGCATAAGTTCCGGCTTTTTATGTGCAAGCTTCCCGATACGGATATAAATGTGTTTTTTGTCCATAATGACTGGTATTATACTGCTTTCAAGGAAATTTATCCCAAATGGCTTGATACGGCTTATGAGCACGAAAGATACATAGCATTCTCCCTTGCTGTTTTGGAATATGCAAAACTGCTGAATTTCAGAGCGGATATAATCCATGCTAACGACTGGCATACGGCTATGATTCCGGTTTATCTGAAAAGCAACTACCGGCTTGATGAATTCTGGCAAAATACAAAAACAGTTTTTGAAATTCATAATTTAGCTTATCAGGGTGTATGGTTTGAGGATGTTCTGGATTTTGCGAATATGCACAAAGATATTGTTTACAATGAGCATGGCGTGGAGCATTACGGGAAAGTAAACTGGATGAAAGGCGCGATTAATTATTCCGATAAAGTGGTTACGGTTTCGCCGTCCTATGCGCGCGAAATTCTCACCGGCGAATACGGAGAGGGAATGGATTACACCCTGCGGATGAATCAGCATAAATTAACCGGTATTCTGAACGGCATTGACTATGATGTGTTTAACCCTGCAAAAGACAAAACCTTAGCCGCAAATTATACGGCTAAAACTCTCGGCAAAAAAGAAAAAAACAAACAAAAACTGTGTGAAATTTTCGGTTTAAAATATAATCCTGAAAGACCCGTGTATACAATGGTTTCACGCCTTGTTTCACAAAAGGGTCTGGACCTAATCCGCGCTGCGCAAAATGATTTAATGAATGCGGACGCTGATTTTGTTTTTCTCGGAACCGGTGATAAAGACTACGAGAACCTTTTAATCTGGCTTTCAAATAATTCGGCTAACATCCGCGCTTTGATTGGCTATAAGGCGGATTTGGCAAATATTATTTATGCCGGAGCGGACTTTTTCCTTATGCCTTCGGCGTTTGAACCCTGCGGGCTGAGCCAGATGATTGCAATGCGTTACGGAACCCTGCCCGTTGTCAGGGAAACAGGAGGTCTTGCGGATTCTGTTATCGGCTATCCGCTGGATAACTCAACCGGTTTCAAATTCTGGGGATACGACGCGGGCGCAATGCTCGGCGCAATCCGCACGGCAGCGGAAGTCTACAAAGACAAATACACACTGAACGCAATGCGCGGGTCTGCCATGAAAGCGGATTTTTCATGGAAAAAAAGCGCCCGAAAATATATGGAGCTTTATCGGGAATTAGTTGAATAGTTGAAGGGTTGAAAGGTTGAGCTGCCGTCCCGGTCACCCTCTCCATACGGGAGAGGGTACAAACACTTAGCGAAACCGCAGGTTGAGTCTAGTGTTTGGGGTGAGGGGGCAGGCATAGCATGGCACTCAAAACGCCGGGTTCTACCCGAGATTTATTCATTTTTGCGCCACCTCACCTGAATTTCTAAATTCACACGTTGTGTTCATTAAGAAATTCTTCCTCTCCCGCAGGGAGAGGCTTTGAATTACATGTAAACCAAAATTTTTTGCCGGCTTTATGGTATTATTTTTTTATGAATGAATTAGAGTCCAAAAAAGTCATAGGTTTAATGTCCGGAACTTCCTGCGACAGTATTGACGCGGCTTTATGCGAAGTTCATCCGGATTTGTCGTGCAAACTCATTAAAGGGATTAATTATCAATACCCGCCGCATATCAGAGCGAAAGTTTTTCAATTATTTAAAGGCGAAGCGTCTGTTAAAGACGTCTGTCAGATGAATTTTGCCATAGGAAAATGTTTTGCGCAGGCGGCCGGTGTTTTGATTTCAGAATTTGGGAAGCCTGATATTATAGCAAGTCACGGGCAAACGATTTATCATTTTCCGTTTGACGAGAAGCTTGACGGAATTTCGCTCAAAAGCACCCTTCAAATCGGCGACAGCTCTGTTATTGCGCAGGAAACGGGATGTTTAACCGTGTCAAACTTCAGGGAAGCTGATATTTGCGCGGGCGGACAGGGCGCGCCTCTGGTTTGTTTTGCGGACGAGAAGTGGTTTAAATGTAACGGGAATATTGCCGTTCAGAATATCGGCGGAATTGCAAATGTAACGGTTATTTCTAATGACTGCCCGGCGTTTGGCTTTGATACCGGGCCCGGAAATCTGATAATTGACTACTGTATGAATAAATTTTTCAACAAGCCTTACGATGAAGACGGCAAAACCGCTGAGTCCGGCAAAGTTGACGAAAGCTGGCTGGACTGTCTCATGCAGGATGATTACTATTTTAAAAATCCGCCTAAAACGACCGGCAGAGAGTATTTCAGTCCGCAATATATAGAAAACGCTTTAAAATCGGCGCCTTCTGCGCCTGAAGACATTATTGCAACGGTTACGGCCCTTACTGCCAAGTCTGCTGCGGCAGCTTACGAAAGGTTTATTGACCGGAAGCTCAATGAAGTTATTGTTGGCGGCGGCGGAGCTTACAACCCTGTACTGATGAAATTCCTGCGCTCATACCTGCCCAAATATATTGAACTGAAAACTCATGAAGATTACGGGATTTCCAATAATTTTAAGGAGGCTATGGCTTTTGCTTTGCTCGGGTACTGCACGTATTACGGAATTCCGAATAACCTTCCGTCCTGCACGGGCGCTTCTAAAAGGGTTGTTTTAGGGAAAATAGCTTATTAGTGGTTAAGGGAATAAGTGACTAAGAGGTATAGAGGGCCGGCTTTTTAGTTGAAAGGTTGAATGGTTGAACGGTTGAAAGGTTTAAAAGACACTAGTTTCTAGTCTCTAACCCCTAGTCTCTAAATGAGGGTTTTATTGATTTTTAAGTAAATAGGTGATTAGGAAAGAGGGAACAGCAAAGGATAGCCCACCTTAACCTACCTGTCATGCTGAACTTGCACATCCATTGTTGGCTTGCGAGTGATTACAGTGGTGGGTGCAGCAAAGCAGCGTTCAGCATCTGCCTTCTGTACGGGGAAGTAAAGCTTAAAGGTATTGAATATTTTCGAAATAGTCCCCTTACGCATGGTTAAAATTGGTTCCCTCCCCATACGGGCAGTGTTAACTTCTCATTTATTCGTCATTGCGAGGACGAATGTAATGAGGACGAAGCAATCCAGTAAATTCAACGGTTTTGACTGGATTTTCCTCTCACAAAATGATACTTAATCAT
>JAISCP010000059.1 GCA_031265495.1 Heliobacteriaceae bacterium
CCCCCCCCCCCCCCCCCCCCCCCCCCCCCCCCCCCCCCCCCCCCCCCCCCCCCCCCCCCCCCCCCGACTGGCTCCTTGCAATGCTTTCCACCTATTTTATTAACTCGTCATTGCGAGAAGCTTGCACAGCAAGCGACGAAGCAATCCATAAAATCAACAGTCTTGACTGAATTTTCCTCTCACAAAACGATAATTTGTCTTGGATTACCCATAGTTCGCAAAAGCGTGGTTTTGCGAACTATGGGTGTTTCACGCCCGCCGGAATCCAAAGTCGTTTTTGCTTCGGCAGAGTGTCCTCATTACATTCGTCCTCGCAATGACGAACTAATAAAGAGTTACCGACGCCCGCAGGGAGAGGGCACAAGAGCAAAAGCCTTCACTCTGGCGGAAGTTTTGATAACCTTAGGCATAATCGGCATAGTAGCGGCCCTGACCATGCCGGCATTAATCGCCGATTATAAAGAAAAAGCAGCAGTAGTAAAAGTAAAGAAAGCTTATAATGTTCTGTCTAATGCTTATAACCTTGCACTAATGGAAAACGGGGAGCTAAACAGCTGGTTTACCAATATGGCAATTAGTGACAGTGCCAGAAGAGTCAATTCACCAATATTTTTTGAAAAAATAAAACCTCATTTGAATATAATAAAAGACTGCGGTTTAAATTCCGGTTGTTTAACGCCCGGTACAATTCATGCAATGAACGGCAGCAATGGTGACGGCCCCTTAGATACTAATGACAGGCAATACAAATTTGTTTTGGCGGACGGAACACTTGTCTCTCTTACAGTTTATATACCCGGGTGCAAAACTAATGAGGTTTGCGGAGCTATTGGCATAGATGTGGACGGGCTTAAAGGACCGTATGCGTGGGGCCTAGACTGGTTTACATTCAATTTTACTCCGGAAAGACTTGTACCGCGGGGCGCTCCGAATGATCCCGGCGGAGAAACATTTGCCGCAGCATGCACTAAAACTACAGGTTACGGATGTACCGGTTGGGTGATTATAAATGAAAATATGGATTATTTACATTGTGACGACTTATCTTGGAACGGAAAAACAAAATGTAAGTAGCTTAGCATGACGCTCAGGGGCCGATATTGATAATAATTATCCCTCTTGCGGGCATTGGTTACTTTTTATTGCTTCGTCGGGCCGGAGCTCTCTTCGCAATGACGTGTCAATGAAAAGGCTACAATCCCGTACAGATGGCAGATGCTGAAACACCACAGGGCAATCCGGTAATTCAGCATGACAGAGAGAGGAATATCCGCATGATGATTATTATTTGGAAATTAAAACTGCACGTAGTATAATGTTAATATGAAAAAAACAGCGGCATTATTTATTTTAAGCGTTTTTATGTTTAACCCCTGTGTGGCGGAAGTTCTGCATGGCGGAGTTGAAGTTGATAATCAATACAGACAGATGCAAAACGACCTGTTTACGGGAGAGGTTCAGAATTTGGAGCGCAGGGATGTTGTTACCATGACGGTTTCTCAGGTGCTGGATTCCGCTTTGAGCCTGGAAGGCGATGAATTTTTCGCCGAAGTTACGGGAGAAGTTTCCGGCAAAGACGGTGTTATTATTCCTAAAGGCACAATTGCTCACGGCAGAATTAATCAAATTAAAGATTCCCGAAAGCTGGGCCGTCCGGGCTGGATTGAGCTTGATTTTGACTATATTATAACGCCGGACGGCAGGGAAATCCCGATAGACGGCAAAATGTCCACAAAGCTTCACCCTGTTGCGGAAACAGGCAGGATTATCATGCAGGATGTCGGCTATACAGCCGCAGGAGGTGTGGCGGGTGGGTTTATGGCGCTCAATTGGTTCGGGCTTGAGGCTGCAATTGCATCTCAGGGTTACACTATTGCGGGCGGCGCGGCAGCCGGCGGCATTATAGGACTCGGAATGGCTTTGCTGCGCAAGGGTAACGATGTACTTATAGCGCCCGGTGATGAAATCCGGGTTAAAATTAACACATCGGTTCCGCTGCCGGTTTATAAGGATACGGCATTAATGCAGCATGAGCTGTTCTATCCGGGTCTGGATATTCATATAAGCAATGTTGAGCATGAAAAAGACCCGTTCGGAGAGGTTAATACAATAACTTTAACAATTATGATTTCAAACATGTCGGACAAAATTTTCTCAGGGTTGGACATGGCGCTGGTAAACGATTATAACGCAGTTTTCCGCCCTTCTGTTTTCGGCGATACAAAGATAATGTTTAAGCAGATTAAGCCCGGCGATAAAATTGCGGGCAGGATTTCTTTTTCCGTTGATAACATAAACAGAAAATTCTGGCTGACTTTTTACGACAAAAGAAACGGGAAAGCATTATCAAAAATTTCCGTTGATAATGCTTACAGGAAAGTTTCGGACAAGACAAAAAAGAAAAATGACAGAACCCGCAGAAAGAAAATTGATTACAAAAAAGAAATTGATGTTTTAGACGAAAAATGAAACCGATATCAGAGACTAGGGGTTAGAGACTGGAAACTAGGCAGTGTCGACATTAAATATAAAAAATCGCGCTGAACGACCATCCTGTCATGCTGAACTTGTTTCAGCATCCGGCACATGGCAAGTCATACTATCCTCTCAAATTTCAATATCTGTACAGGGAAGAAAACCTTACAGAGATTGTATATTTTTATCGGTGGCCAGATCCTGAAACAAGTTCAGGATGACGTGATGGCCGCTCAGGCAGGCTACACTCAAAACACTTGGGGGGGGGACTCTACCCTAGATTTACTCTGCTTTGCGCCCCCTCACCCCAAACACTAAACTCAACCTTCGGTTTCGCTAAGTGTTTGCACCCTCTCCCGCAGGGAGAGGGTAATTAAACCTTTCAACCCTTCAACGCTATTTACTATTTACTAACCCCTATTTACTATTTATAGTATAATGTTATTCATGGATGAGATTAACCGTTTAATTGCACAAAAAGATTTCAATCAGGCCAAAGAATTGCTCAACGGGCTGCTGCAAGCTGATAATATTGAAGCTCTTGAGCTGCATGGGATATGTAGTATTAATCTGGGGCTTTTTGACGAAGCTAAAAAAGATTTTGAAACAGTCGTTAAGTTTAAAAGAAATGACGCTTTGAGCTGGTTCTATCTGGCAAACTGCTACGATAATCTTCAGGATTTCCTCCATGCCGGCGCAGCCTATGAGGAAGCTATAAAACTGAAAGAAGATTATATTGACGCTTACAAGAACCTTTGCGTTATTCATGTTAAGAGCGGCGAACCCCAAAAAGCAGTCGAACTCGGCAAAAAAGCTCTTGAATACGGCAGCGACCATACCTTGTTTTACATAATAGGGACAGCCTGCATGTCGCTGAAAAAATTTGACGAAAGCATTTTATATCTTGAAAAAGCGCTGGAGTTAAATGCTGACCACGCACAGCTTTACAACAATCTCGGCACCTGCTTTATTTCAACCGGCAATATGGAGAAAGCTTATGAAAGTTTTTCTAAAGCAAGCGAACTGGAGCCGGAAAATTCACTTGCTTACTTTAACATCGCTTCAATTCTGCAAATTCAAAACAAACACAAAGAAGCCTGCGGATTTTTTCAAAAAGCCTATGATATAGAACCTAATGACGGTTATCTGGTGGCTATGGCGCTGTCGGAAGTTAAAATGGAGGATTACGGGTCTGCAATCAGCCATTACAAAATTCTTATTGAGCATAACCCGGAAAAACATAATTACCGCTATAATCTTGCCTGCTGTTATGAAGCGGCCGGTGATTACAGTTATGCGGCCGGAATTCTCGCCCACCTTGTAATGCTTAACCCGAAATCCGTTACCATGATGCAAAAACTGGCAAATATTTATATTAAGCTTGAACGTCCGATGAATGCAAAAGAACTTTATGAAAGAATAATTACTCAGGGAAATACTTCTTATGAAATCTATTACGAATTTGCATACGTTTGCGTAAAGACAAATGATATGGACCGCGCAGAGAAAATGCTGAAAAAGGTGATTGAGCTTAACCCTGGTTTTGCACCGGCTCACAAGGATTTGGGGGTAATTTACCTGCAAAGAAGGCAGTTTGATTACGCGAAAGACGAGTTTGCAAAAGCAGTGCAAACAGCTCCTGATAATTTTGATGTGCTTTTTGAATATGCGAATTTCTTTCAGGCAACGGCTGATTTTCAAAAAGCGGATGAGTTCTACCAAAAAGCCCTTGCTGTTGAACCTGGTAACGTTGATGCACTCGGCTTTTCCGCGCTTAATAAAATTCATACAAAAGATTTTGATACCGCGCTTGCACAGGTTGAAAAAGCAATTGAAGCAGTGCATGATGACAGCTTTTTGTATTACATTGCAGGCAGGCTGAAATACCTTAAAAGACAGTTTGAAGACGCAAAGCAGTATTTAATCCGCTCGTTTGAGCTTAATCCGATGAGTGACGCGCAAAACCTTCTCGGGCTGTGTTATTACGAATTGGGGAATTATTCTCAGGCAAAAGAAATTTTTGACAGTCTTTTGAGCTCAAGTCCTGTCAATGTAAATCTGCTTTTGAGTATTGCCCGCTGCTGTGAAAAACTTGGCGAGGCAAATGCTGCGCTTGCACATCTTGACAGAGCAGTGGAAATTTTCCCCGAATGCGAAGAAGCGCATGATTTGATTAGGCAGTTGTCATAATGCAATAAAGATGATACTATAAGCCCTAGGAAACCTTTATATGAGTAAAGACAAAAAAATTTACAAGCCGAAGCCCGGCACATTAAAACCGTTGAATGACAGCGGTGAAGTTATAGTGTCCGCGCCGATTAAAGAAGCGGCTGCCGAGGATATTGTTAAGCGTACTCCGGCAAAAGTATTCTCTGTTGAAAAAACGGAAGAAACAGCTTCCGGCGCTCTCAAACCGAGAAAAGCGCCCGATTACAGCAGTTTAAAAAGCACTGTGAGCGAGGAAAACTGGAATGACTTTGAGAAAATTGAGCTGGGGCCGCCGCCTGTGAACACTGTAATTCCCGAAGAAAAGGAAGAAAAACAGGAGGAATTTAAACCTGAAGATATTCCTGATAAGACGCCTGCCAAAGATAAAAAACAAAGTGATATGGCTGTTCTTAATGCCGCTATGTCCGCTAATGCGCAGAAATTAAACGCTGAAATGGAAAGCGCCGTTGACCCTGAAGTCCTGCGCAAAGCTATTTTAGCTGCAGCAGCCAGAAGAGATGCTCTTTCCGGCGAACTGGAAACGCTTACAAAAGATTTGAGCAGGGTAAAAGCGGATATGGAACAGGCACAGAAAGAATACGGCAACGCCCGGACTTCGGGAGCAAAACAAGGGCAGTCCAAAGAAAAACTTGCCAAAGACATTATGAGGAAAAAAGAGGATGTTCAGGCGCATCAAGGTAAGCTGTTTGAAGTTGAACAAAGCGGCAATGAGGCAAAAATATCTAAGGCTAAAGAGGAATTAGCCAAAGCTAAAGAATTACTCAAGCAGGCTGAAGAAGATTACGGAAATTTTGACGAAAACGCAGCGGCGCCGGCAAATGACGGCGGAAAATATTTGACCTTGCAGCAGGAATTCAAAACTCTTGAAAGCAGCGTTAACGATAAAAGGAAAGAGTTTGACAACCTGAAAGACTCCATTGTTATACAGGAGAAACGCCTCAAGACAATTGAAAACAGTTGAAGGGTTGAAAGGTTGAATTACCCTCCCCATGAGGGAGGGTCGAAATCTTTGCGGCAGCAGGCGCGAGCGAAGCGAACGCATTTGCCGCAGATTTCGGGGTGGGGTAATTTAGAAATTCAGGTGAGGGGGCGCAAAACAGAATAAATCTTGGGCAGAACTCAGCGTTTTGGGTGCAGCCTGCCCCCCCCCCCTCACTCCAAACACTAAGCTCAACCTGCGGTTTCGCTAAGTGTTTGTTCTCTCTCCCGCAGGGCGAGAGCTATTTACTCTTTCAACCATTCCCTGATATTGCAACTGTAACGATTTGTAAAATGTCCGTTTAAAATATATGTTAAACTTGAAGAATTTCGCAATATATGCCGTAAATAAAAATAAGGCACAAATATTGGGAATTACAATGGGATTATCAGCGCAACAATGCAGATTATTGACAATCACAGGCAGAAAGCATAACTGTGAACTCAATTTGATGAACCTTTCCGGTGAAAAAAGTTCGCTGGCACGCAGTATGGACAGCGTTTCAAACGAATACATGAATTCTTTGACACAGACAAAACTGGTGTATGATTATTACGGCAAGGACGACCAGACAGTCCGGCTGGATTACGATATTCTCATGACCCCCAACGGCCTTAACGACCAGATTCCCGTAACAGTGCTTGATAAAAGCGGACGCGTTGTTCTGAACCGTAAACTTGCCGCAGCAGCGCGTAATGCAGGTATTCCTGAAGAAGGCATAAACAGTTCGTCCGTTATTATGCGCGACAGGTTTGTAGATGAATTATACAATCAGGGAGCTATAACCAGTTTGAATACAGTGAATGAAGCTAAGTCTTCACCTTATGATCCGCTTATGGGAGTAGAAGATTGGCTTATAGTAGATTCCGGCGCGGACAAGGTTAACAAAACAGGACTGCTTCAATATATTTTTGATACCTTAACCGATTCCACAGGCGGGAATGAATTTGCCGTTGTTTCCAGCGACTACGGTTATGCCAGATTTACCGGAGAGGCGACCCAGAACGGCTCTGTCGGTCTTGAAATGGACGGTCACACTATGCGCGGAAGATTTACTCTGTATGATTTGTTAAAGGGTGACCATGAATACTCTTTAATCGGGGTTTCCGGAGACGCCACAAGCAGCGAAACATCTGCGTCGGAAGAAGCTTTTGATATGAATGCCATTGTGGAAAATTACCTTATAGATTGGATAAGAGAAGAATTTTCAAAAGTTTTTGATATGGCTGACCCTGATGTTTCCGCTGCCTTAATGTCTGCGGCGGGTGAACTTAAGTATTTCTTTGACGGCTCTGCCAGTGTAACCGAAAAATTTGATAAATCAGATGATACCTTGAGCTATGCCCGCGGGAATGACAGCAAGTATTTAGGGCTGGTGGAAGGTATTCTTAAATCCGGCAACAGAAAATGTAATGCAGCGGCAGGGATTAACCTGAACAATGTGGCGAATGCTTATTTAACTCTTTTTGCAAAATACGTGTCTAATGATACGGACAATCCTTATAAAGACAAATATCTGACAAATGATCTTGTTTCTGATCAGAAGTTCGTTACGGATAACTCTGAATATCTATATCCCATAACTAAAGGCGAATCATACAAAGTTCGGGCCAGAAAAAATCCGGGCTTCTATGACTTATTATTTTACCAGCTGAGCACACAGGGTTGGGTTGAAAATAACGAGGTAAATGACAGCAAATACCTTCAGGATATGTTCCAAAGCGGTATGATGTTCATAGGCAGACGCGGACATGACAGACTTTATCATAAGAACGGTTATGATAAGGATGTTTATATTAAAGAAGTTGTTGATGATGATTTTATTGCCAAAGCCGAAGTCCGGTACAACGCGCGGAAACTTCAAATAAACCGTAAAGAACAAATACTTGATTTGAAGATGAAAAATCTTGACACGGAAATTTCCGCATTGAATACGGAATATGATACGGTAAAATCTACGATTTCGAAAAATGTGGAAAAATCCTTCAAGCGTTTCAGCGCATAGCAATTTTGTACATGTTAAGCAATTAGTTACATGATATTAGTAAACAGGGAACCGTTGAATTCCTCTCCTTACAGGAGAGGAAGAATTTCTTAACGAACATTGTGAGTTTAGAAATTCAGGTGAGGTGGCGCAAAACATAATAAATCTCGGGTAGAGCACAGTATTTTGGATACAGGCTCAGCCTGTCCTTCTCCCTCTGGGAGGGCATTGTTAACTTTGCATTGTTTCGTCATTGCAGCGCGTAAGCCCGACGCGGCAATCCAGTAAATTCAACGGTTTTGACTGGATTTTCCTCTCACAAAACGATAATTAATCGTTTTGCTCGGCAGAGTGTCCTCATTTCATTCGTCCTCGCAATGACGAAGCAATAGAAAGTTAACAATGCCCTCAAGGGGAGGGTAGCTTAACCCTTCAACCCTATTCACTATTTACTAACCCCTATTTACTATTTACTATTTACTATTTACTGCTATAATTTTTATATGAAAAAGTATCTGCTGTTATCCGTTTTATTTTTATCAATAATATCCTGCCGGGCAAGCGAACTAACCGATGACTACATTGATATTGCTGCCGGGTACTGTATCAGCGGAAATTATTCCGAAGCGCTCGGATATTTGAACAGGGTTCTGCGGCTGGAACCGGCTAATTCAAAAGCAATAAGGCTGAAAAATACTCTTGAACGGGTTACTAACCCTAAATTCTTTACGTATGAATTCAATCCGGCAAAATCTTATTTGGGGCTTGCGGCAAAGCAGTTTGAGAATAAAGATTATTCAGGTTCAATACTGTCCGTGAATAATTATTTAAAGCATTATCCTAAATCGGATTTTGCCTATGCTCTGCGGGCAAAATCCCGTTTCATGACAGCTGATTACACCGGCGCGGAAACGGATATTGCAGCGGCGCTCGCACTGAACAACGACATCAGTTACAGGCTCATTGAGGCAAAAATCGCGTACCAGCGGGGAAATTTCCGCAGCGCAAAACAAAAGTTTGAAGCTCTGGCAAAAGATGTTCAAACATCCGAAATCTACAAATATATCGGACTCTGCGATTATGCAATGAAAAATTACACGGGAGCCGCGCTGAACTTTGACAAAGCAATCATACTGTCTTATGATGACAAAATGCTGGAAGATAAATATAATGAAGCGGTTAAGAAGGCGGAAGATGAAAATAAAAACAATTAACATGATAAAAAACCTGACGATTACGCTGCTTGCCGCTTTTTGTATATTTGCGGGGCTTCAGGTTTACAGCGCGCCGGGATTGAAATTTGCCCAGCTTTCCGACACCCACTACTATACCGGCGAAAACAACACCGCCTACAAGCTTATCGGGGAATCCCCAAAGCTTCTTGACGATGCCGTTGAACAAATTAATGAAATTCCCGATATTTCTTTTGTCATGGTGACCGGCGATTTAATTGATAAAGCTTATGAGAAAGAACTTCTTGCGTTTCTGCCTCACATGGAAAAACTGAATTGCGCCTGGTATTTTGCTTTCGGAAACCATGACACAAGCGTTAACGGCGAATTGACCAAAGAGCTGTTCATAAAAGATGTTCAGTCTGTTAATCCGGATTTTAAATTTACAAATTCCTACTATGCATTCAGCCCTAAAAAACATTTCAAAGTAATTGTTCTGGATTCAATCATACGGGACAGAATAACCTCAAACGGGCAGATAGACGGAGAACAGCTGAACTGGCTTGACGAACAGATTAAAAGCTCGCCGGGCGATGTTATTTTGATATTTATGCACAATCCCGTGATTGAACCGTTTCCGAGCGCAAGCCACAGACTCCTGAACGCGGGGGAAGTTGACGGAATTCTGCACAAATACAAAAACCCGACAGCGGTATTTACCGGTCATTATCATGCCGGCAGGATTATCCAAAACGGCAATGTGCTCTACGTAAACACTCCGTCAACCGTTACATATCCCAATGCTTTCAGAGTAATAAAAGTTACAAATTACAGGACTAAAGCGGTTTTTGATATACAATTTAAAGAAACAAGGTTGAAAAATTTACAAAAATTAGCTAAAATAATGGTATTCGGTTCTCCGGCTTATTCGAGCGAAGAACCAAATGCGGTTTACGAGATAGCGAGGAAAAAATGAATAAAGACTCATTTACGGTAAAATTCAGAGGCGTAAGAGGAAGCTACCCGCTGGCTAAACGCGAATTTCTGGGTTACGGCGGAAACACGTCATGCGTGGAAACCTGCGTTGGCGGACACTTGATTATACTTGACGCGGGAACAGGCTTGATTGATTTGGGAAATGAATTGCTGGAAAAACACATTGCATCCGCCGTGAACCCGTCAAAACGCAAGCCGGTAAGCGCAACCGTTCTGCTTTCGCACATTCATCAGGACCATATTCAGGGATTTACTTTTTTCAGGCCGCTGCATGTGCCCACAACAAACATAAATGTCTTTGGCAGTGTTAACTACGATGAATCACTGTCCGGCGAACTTGCGGTTTTACTGTTCGGGAAATCCTTTCCGCTTGATTTGGGCGATATAGCGGGAAACCTGAATATACACAACGTTACGGAAAACGAGGGAATAGTTCTGCGGCATGGCGAAGACCCGCTTATAATAAGAATTGAACATGAAGAAGACGCCGTTCCGAAAGAAGACGAAGTTATTATAACCGGCTACCGCTCTTATGCTCATCCGCAGGAAGGAGTTACCGTCTATAAAATCGCATACAAAGACAAAGCTCTGGTTTATGCAACCGACAAAGAAAGCTATCTCGGCGGAGACAAAAGGTTATGCAATTTTGCCCGCAATTGCGATTTACTGATACACGATGCCCAGTACACAACGGAAGATTACCTGAATTCCTTCCTGCCAAAACAAGGTTACGGACATTCGACTTTTGACATGGCGCTTGAATGCCAAAAACAAGTTGATGCAAAAAAACTTGTGTTTTTCCATTTTGACCCGGCTTATGATGATGAAAAATTAAACGCAATAAAAGAACACTACAAAGATGTTCAGGACAAAGCCGTTCTGGCCTATGAAGGACTGGAAATTGAACTGTAAAGCGTTGAAAATTACAGAGAAAAGAGGAAAGGGTCTGCTTCCTGTTCCCTGTTCCCTCTTCCCTAAAATCGCCATTATCGCATTCCTTGCCTTAACCGCTGCAACAGCTTCGGGCTACCGGCACCCGGACATTTTTGTAATAGACGCTGCGAAAAATGCACAAAACCACAACAACAGCGGCATAAGATATATGAATGAAAAAATATATTACGCTGCAATTCAGGAGTTCAAAATAGCGATAAGCCTTAACCCCAACACGCAGGCAACCGCAACATACTTTCATAATCTGGGCAAAACTTATATGCTTGCGGGACGTCCTGACCTTGCACAGGACTGTTTTGAAAGAGCTTTAACCCAATACAGTCTGGATTTTCAGTATTATAAAGATTTGGCGGAATGTTTCAAGGCGCTTAACCTCATTAATTTCAAAATCAAACAGTACAGTAATGACAAAAATCCTTTAAACAGAGTTATGCTCGGGCTTCTGTATGAGGAAGCGGGCGATTTGCGCCGTGCGATTATCATCCTTGACGAGTTTGCCATGTCAGAACCGGACTTAATTATAACCCGCTCAGTTAAACAGGAAATTAAAGCGTTAATCAAAAAGGTGAATAGGTGACTAAGTGATTAGGTGAATAGGAAATTAAGAGGTATGTAGGGCTGGAAGTATTGAGGTATGGCTTTTTAGTTGAAGAGTTGAAGATTTGAATAGTTGAAAGGCTGAGCTACCCTCCCCTTGAGGAGAGTGTTAACTTTTTATTGCTTTGTCATTGCGAGGACGAATGTAATGAGGACGAAGCAATCCAGTCAAAACCGTTGAATTTACTGGATTGCC
>JAISCP010000089.1 GCA_031265495.1 Heliobacteriaceae bacterium
TAAGCGTTCGCACCCTCTCCCGCAGGGAGAGGGTCAGGCATAGCGTGGCACCCAAAACACCGGGTTCTACCCAAAATTTATTCAACCGTTCAACTATTCAACTAGCCATCCATCAATCCCTCCGGCCCTCTATACCCCACCCCTGTCATGCTGAATTTATTTCAGCATCTGCCTTCTGTACGGGGAAGAAAACTTTACAGTAATTGTATATTTTTATCGGTGGCCAGATCCTGAAACAGCGGATTTCGGCGGGGCTGAAAGCCCCATGTGAGGCCGGACGTTACTCCGGCCGAACGCCGATAATCCAAGGCAAGTTCAGGATGACGGGACGATTATGGTGTGAGAGGCTGTTTCTTCATTCCTATTTACCTATTCACTTGTACCGGCATGACAGGGAGGTTATGGTGTGATTTTCTATTGGCTGTTTCAATAAAACCCTCATCCGTCACTTCGTGCCACCTTCTCCCAGAGGGAGAAGGAATTTCAGCCATTCAACTATTCAACCGTTCAACCTTTCAACCCTATTGGAACATAGAAAAAGTCTTTTCCACGTTCTTGCCTATAAGACCTTTAACCGAATCATACTCCGCAGTAAGAGAAGATATTTCCATATCAACATTTTTCAGGTCAATATCCAGTCTCTCTTCTTTGTAGTTCAATTTAATTTTAGCCTTGTTGTATTCCGCTTCTGCCCGTGCAATTGCGTCTTCATCGGTAATTTCGCTTACAAACCCGTTTCTGGTGTACTCATTTTGGTAATAATTACCGTCATCATGTATATACGCAAGGAACAATTGAGCGTTTTTCAGCGCATGGTCTAAATAATCTTTATCATGAACATCAGCTTCATCAATTGTTGTCCAGCCTTTCAGGCAAATATTATTAAATAACGCATTATAAAAATCCGCAGTCATAACAGCTTCTTCGGTTGCATAAAGGTCTTTGTTATAAACGTTTTCCACAATATAGAGGTAATTGAGGTCGTCTGTAACATAATTTGAGTCGGCAGCTTTTGTTTTAATCCCGTAACCTGAGTCATAGCCGCCAAGAGCCTGTGCATAGTAGGTTAAGAAAGACTCTGCCAGATTGGACAAGCTGATTGCCTGAGTTCCGCAGTGACCGCTTTTTGTAGCGGCGGAATAAACCCAGCCGTTGTAATTATTGGTATTAGTCACGGCTTTGTTGTAAGGACCGCTGCTATATCCGTCATCACTGCCTAAATCAGTAGTCTGGTTTAACAGTTGAACAGTTGCCTTAAAAGCATAATCCAAAGCCTGCGAGTCAATAGTCGCCTGATCCTCTTCCAACAAATTCTTAAATGCATCATACAAATTAGCTACAAATTTAAGTATCTCGTCACTAATAGTACCCGCCTCGGGCGCGGTACCACTCCAGTTATTATGTATTGCGTCATAAACAGAACCTGAACCGCCGCACATTGCGTAAATACCTAAGCTGGCTACCTGGACCAGACCTTCAACAAAACCCCCGAACGCTGAACTCCACCAGTTACTATCATTATCCGGACCGGTCAAAGCGAGAGCAATATCTTCCTTGAACAAATCTGAAAGAGTGAAGTTTGTATTTGTTGTTCTGCTGCCGTTCACAATAAAGAAATTGCTGTTCTGAGGATTACCATCGCCGTCTGACTTGAAATCCATCTGGGTCAGGGTACTAGCACTAGGCGTAGCTTTATAATAACCGAATGCAAACTGTAATTTTTCAGCCAAAGCGTCAACAAGCGGTCTCTGAGTGTCTGTTAAAGCTTCTTGGCCATCCGCTGTTTTGTGGTCTTTAGAACTTTTTATTACTTTGTCCGTGTACGTCAGCATATTGTTAATATTCATTGTAAATGAAGCTGTTTTATCCAGAGGCTGCCCGCCTATACCTACATTTGAGTATAATTTATTCTTAGGGTCTGTTATTTGGTTAAATACATTCCGGGTAATAACACCTTTCTCCATCAAACCTCTCAGAAAAATATTTCTTGCGTCTGCATTCGGAGGTGTGCCGCCGTCTTTGGGAACTCCGCAGGCGGCATATGCCAAAGTCGAGTCTAAAACGACTTTTCCCACCTGATTTGTTACAAGAACAGGGGTATAATCATTCAAAGGCGACGGTTTCATAATGGTGTTATAAGTTAAATCCGTTTTTATACCGTCAGTACCGGTACCGCCCATAGTCCATACCAGTTTTGACGCATTCATCGAATTGCTGTACTTTTCTGTTGCACGCTGCAAATCACCGGTTATGGAAAGTTTTTCCTGCGTTATTTGCATGGACTTAAATTCACAGCTTGCCTTGCGCGCTGTTATTGCCAAAAACCTTGTTTGTGATGCCGCTAAGCCCATTAATGATTTCCTTTTCGGTGTCTTTACCTCTTATTTGTTCTTTCGGCACAAAAAAAGAATTTCTTCATTGAATTCCGGAGAGAGTGGGATGAGACAGGATAGGACACACTGCATAATCACCTTTTTGTAAGCCTTTTTTGAAAAAATTTTACAATCTGTTACATCTGAGGGATTTGTATAGTTTTGTTAACAAAAAGTAAATAGTACTTAGTAAATAGGAAAGAGGGAACCGTTGAATTCCTCTCTCTGCGCCGCCTCATCTGCACCTGACAAATCACTCTATAACTTCCGCGTCATCCTGAACTTGTTTCCAGAACTGTCCCGTAAAAATTTTCAAGTGGATAAAGCAAGTTTACACTATTTTGTTCCTTTGAACTTATAGGCAATGACTCTCCGTTATGCTGAAATCTATCATATCAGCGTCATTCCGGGCTTGACCCGGAATCTATCAATTTCAATTAAACTGATAGACCCTGAATCAAGTTCAGGGTGACGTGGAGGTTGTTGAATGTTTTTTACTAATAATTATGAGTATGAGAGATTACGGACGAAAATGCTGGAAAAACCCGAACCAGCTGCAATTCGCATTCCGGATAACCTCTTAATTTTAACGGGACAGTTGTGGAACTTGTTTCAGGATGACAGGATGGTTATTGCAGGTTTTTAACAATCCTATTTACTAATAATTTTTTATTTCAATAAAACCCTCATCCGGCTTTCAGCCACCTTCTCCCAGAGGGAGAAGGAATTAAACCATTCAACTATTCAACCTTTCAACCTTTCAACTAATTTAGCTATACCTCTGAATTTCCTATTCACCTATTCTCTTAATCACCTATTCACTAATAACTACTATTAAGCTTTGTTACAAACAGCCTCCGGCCTGAAATCTTCACCCTCATAATACGTTAATATATATATGAGGGCGAGCTATGAGCATAATAGTTGATACCGATTTATCATTTATAGTAAACAAACTTGGCATTCCCACCGAAAAAATTCGCGAACAGTATGCCAACAGTTCCGTTGAAGAAATTATTCAAGCCGAAGCTGCGCAGGGTAATCAGGCTGCAATCGCTCTTGCCCATGAACTTCTTACAAATGTTGCGCTTGTCATGGAACTCTTTCAGCTTGCCGACCCTAAAAATAAGTTGATGATTTTGCGCGAAATGACCGCCCAGCAAATGCAAATATTCCTGCCGCTTATGGAAGATAAAGATTTACAGCAAGGCTTATCCTTCTTTACAATGGACAAGCTAATGAAAATGCTGCAAAAAATTCCGCCGGAGCAGCTTGTCAAAACCATGTTTGAAATGTTTTCCCAAGAAGAAGTCATAGCGTTAATGCCCGAAGAACAGCTTAACAAGTTCCTTAAAGACACTGATATTGACAAAAATAAAATATTAAAACACCTGATGTCTATTCCGCCGCAGTATTTGGCGCAAATGCTGGAAAGCGTAACCGGAAAAGCAGTTGAAGACTTAAGCAGCTACGATATGGTAAAACAAATCGGGGATTTAAATCCGCTTGAATTTCAGGATTCACTGACTAACATGCTGCCGATACAAAAGCAGCAATTAGTATTATCTCTGGCAAAAGAACATCCCGAATGGTTCCAGATTTTCGACCCGGAAGCTTACACGCATATTATGGAGGTTCAAAAAGACAAGGCTGATGTGGTTAAGGCAATGAATGTCATTGAAAATGAAGAAATGATTAAAATGATAGAGCAATTGCCCAATGACCTTCTGTCAATTGTCATAACCCAGATTGACACGGAAGTTTTCGCCGAAACCCTAATGAACGAACTTCCTGAAATTATGGCCGGAATTATTGTAAAATAAGCCGGAATTATCGCCGCAATATTAGTGAAATTAAGAGGGATAGCTAAATTAGTAAATAGTAAACAGGAAAGAGGGAACAGCAAATGATTGCCATGCTGTACATGTCAATTAGTTACATGATTAAGCAATTAGCAGGATAATTACCCTCCCCTTGAGGGAGGGTCGAAATTCCTGCAAGGAATTTCGGGGTGGGGTGTAGAGGGCCGGAGGGATTGAGGTATGGCTAGTTAATAGTAAACAGGAAAGAGGGAACAGCAATGAATTATCACAGCCCGCCTTAACCTCCCTGTCATCCTGAAACAAGTTCGACGGGACGGAAGCAGTATAAGAGGCTGTTGGCACTTTCCTGTTCCCTCTTTCCTGTCCACTAATAACATGGAGATTTTCCTCTCGCAAAACGATAATTAATTAAGGGGTATAAGAGTATTCAAATCGACATTAAGCGCTTTGGCAATGGAAATTAATGTTGTTAAGGTAGGATTTGCGGCTTCTCTTTCAATCAAACCTATTGTGTCAAGAGAAACATCCGCAAGCTCCGCAAGTTTAAGCTGGGAAATTCTCCTTCTGGCCCGCTCAATTCTTACATTCTTTGCAAGTTCTCTATAATAAGTTTTAAATTTCATAAAAACATTCCGTTATTATTTGTAACACCGTTTCCAGCGCCTTCTCCGTGAACATGAATTTCATGTTTTTTCGATTTAGACGCGGGCTGAGGCTGAACTTTTTGACAGTGGTTTTGCCGTCAAAAAAAACTGCAATATAGACGGTTCCGGCCGGCTTTTCGTATGTTCCGCCCGACGGACCCGCAATTCCAGTTGTACAGACCGCAATATCACACCCTGTCTTTGCGGCCAGACCTTCCGCCATTTCACGCGCGCATTCTTCGCTCACTGCACCGTATTTTTTAAGAGTTTCTTTGCTCACACCCAGTATTAAGCGTTTCGCCTCATCGGAGTAGGTTACAAAATTTGCTCTTGTATAAGCGGAGCTTCCGCTGACGTCCGTAAGCCGTGAACTTAAAAGCCCGCCGGTACAGGACTCTGCAATCCTCAGCTGCAAACCTCTTTCCATAAGGATTTTTCCTAGAATATATTCTTTGCGGGAGGTTAATTGTAAAATTTTTGCGGCAAAATTTAACATATAAGAATATTATCACAAAATATCATTACTTTTATATTATCATGCTAAGCATGGCTGTAAAAGAACGACAAGACACGTCCGGGCTGCTGCCCCAAAATACGGAAGCCGAAGAAGCTGTTCTCGGCGCAATTTTAGTGAACCCGCAGGTTATCACAAAAGTTGTCGAAACGATTAAGCCGGAAAGCTTCTACAAGCCTGCGCACCGGTATGTTTACGAGGCAATGCTCCAGCTGTTCAATACTAATGAAAGAATTGATATTGTTTCGGTTTCAGATGTTCTGAATTACAACTCAAAGCTGGAAACTATCGGCGGACGGGCTTTTATCAATGATTTAAGCTACAAAACAATCACTACCGCAAATATTGAGTATTACGCAAAAATCATTCAGGATAAAGCAATAAAAAGAGCCTTGATTAATGCAGGTTCGGAAATTGTTTCGTTCGGCTATGATGTAAAACCTATTGACGAGTCTCTGGACAGCGCGGAACGGCTGATTTTCGATATTGCATCTAAAAAAGCGACTTCCGACCTTGTTCATGTTAAGGATTTAGTCTTAAACACTTACGAAAAGATTGAATACCGGTACGAGCACAAAGATGAACTTCTGGGGGTTAAAACCCATTACTATGAACTTGATACCATGACCAGCGGGCTTCAAAAGTCGGATTTAATAATTCTCGCAGCCCGTCCGTCTATGGGTAAAACAGCTCTTGCGTTAAATATGGCGGCAAATGTTGCCATAAAAGAAAAAATTCCGGTAGCCATATTCTCGCTTGAGATGTCGAAAGAACAGCTTATGCAAAGGATGTTATGCTCTGAGGCGGAAGTGGACACCCAGCGGCTTAAATCAGGACACATGCAAAGCAAAGACTGGGAAAAACTTGCGAATGCAATGAATGAATTTTCTCAGGCGCCGATTTATATTGACGACACCAGCGGCTGTACGTTGACGGATATTCGCGCGAAGTGCCGCCGTTTAAAAATGGAAGAAAAAAATCTCGGACTGGTTGTAATCGACTATTTGCAGTTAATGGAAGGCGGCGGGCGCGAGGAGCGTATGCAGCAGATTTCCACGATTTCGCGCGGATTGAAAACTCTGGCAAGAGAACTTGATATTCCTGTTATAGCGCTTTCACAGCTTTCACGCGCGGTTGAGAGCAGAACCGACAAACATCCTATGCTGTCGGACTTGAGGGAATCCGGCGCAATTGAACAGGACGCCGATATTGTAATGTTCATTTACCGCGAGGAGTATTACCGCAAAACCGACGATGCTGAAGAAGAAGTTTCGCGCGCGGCGTCAAAAGGTGAAAGTGAAATTATCATAGCAAAACACCGTAACGGCCCTGTGGGGATGGTTAAATTGCTGTTTCAGGGCAGTATTACAAAATTCAAAAATCCGATTAAGACGAACGTATTCTAATTACATGATTATCCAAAGCCTCTCCCTGCGGGAGAGGATGAATTTCTTAATGAACACAGTGAATTTAGAAATTCAGGTGAGGGGGCGCAAAACAGAATAAATCTTAGGTAGAACACATGTAACGGGTACACCTGCCCCCTCACTCCAAACACTAAGCTCAACCTGTGGTTTCGCTAAGTGTTTGTTCTCTCTCCCGCAGGGAGAGAGCAATAGAAGTCACCAACGCCGAAAATTCCCGTTAACCAAGTAATCGTCAAATGTCTTAGCGCTGATTTTATAACCGCAGCCCTGATGAAGCTTACCGTGATATGAGATTTTGTGCGCAGGATAATTCCTGCACATGCGCGGACGGTTTTTGTAAACAGGACACAGCCCTTCCGGCGTCACAAGCTTGCAGGCAAAAATGAAATTCCCTTCCTCGTCTTTACCTTTGATATAAAACCGCCTGTATGAGGGAAACAAAAACTGCATAAATTTAAATTCCCGTTCCGTATACGTGTCATAACTGTACATATAATTACAGCATTTGCCGCATTTTATGCATTCTCCGGTAATTTTATACTCTGCTTTTTCAGGCACAAACAGAGATAAAAATTCATTCCACAAAATAAATAAAAAGTCCTTCATGGTAACATTTTAGCATAATTAGTAAATAGTGCTTAGTAAATAGTGAATAGGTTTGAATTACCCTCCCCTTGAGACTCTGCCGAGCGAAACGATTGCGGATTCCGGCGGGCGTGAAACGCCCATAGTGAGCAAAACCACGCTTTTGCGAACTGCCGGTAATCCAAGACAGAGTATCGTTTCGTGAGAGGTAGGTCGAAATTCCTGCAAGGAATTTCGGGGTGGGGTATAGAGGGCTGGAGGTATTGAATACTTTTTATCGGTGGCAGACCCTGAAATAAATTCAGGGTGACAGGGAGGTTAAGGCGGGCTGTGACAATCCTTTGCTGTTCCCTCTTTCCTGTTTACTATTCACTCCTATTTACTATTTACTAACCACTAT
Source organism: Heliobacteriaceae bacterium (assembly GCA_031265495.1). Taxonomy (GTDB): domain Bacteria; phylum Cyanobacteriota; class Vampirovibrionia; order Gastranaerophilales; family Gastranaerophilaceae; genus UBA947. The sequence continues at coordinate 7,766 of JAISCP010000089.1, forward strand.
TTCCTATTCAACTAATTTGTTGCTCTTGTGCGTTTTTTATACTAAAATAATATTGAGAAGGGAATTATAATGGCAAAAAATAAGTACGAAGAAGAAAATGACGAGAGTTTTTTTGATTTTGTAAAAGTGATACTTACCGGCGGATTTGCAGTGCTTCTTGCCGGACTTGTTTCTTTGCAGCTTTACCTTGCTTCTCTGCCTCCGATTAATAACTTACAGGACTTCAAACCCAATATCGTAACAAAATTCTATTCACACGATGATGAAATCATTAAAACCTTTACCGCATATACTTTCCGGCGGATTGAACTGAAAGACGTGCCGGACACCCTTAAAATGGCAATAATAGCCACCGAAGATAAAAACTTCTACCGTCATCACGGTTATGATTTGACCGGACTCGCGCGTTCAACCGTTCAGAATATTTTTGCCGGACGGGTTGTTCAGGGAGCAAGTACAATTACCCAGCAGCTTGCCAGAGTGCTTTTCCTGTCAAACGAAAAAACTTTTACCAGAAAAATAAAAGAATTGTTCATTGCGGCCAGAATTGAAAAAACTATTTCCAAAGACAAAATACTCGAAATGTATTTGAATAATGTTTATTTAGGCTCCGGCGCTTACGGCGCTGAAGGTGCAGCGCAGATTTATTTTAACAAACACCTGAAAGAATGCGATTTGGCGGAACTGGCGTTAATTGCCGGACTTCCGCAGGCTCCGTCGGTGTATTCGCCGTTTAATAACGTTGATTTGGCAATAAAAAGAAGAAATCAGGTACTCCAGCGCATGTACAAAATGCGTTATATCACAAAAGACGAATACGAAGCGGCCAAACAGGCAAAAGTAAAGTTAAGCGCACAGCCCAGCTTTTACACAACAAATAAAGCGCCGTACTTCTGCGATTTTGCAATGAAAGAACTTGAAAGACTGGGGTTTGACGAAACGGAAATCATACACGGCGGCTACAAGATTGTAACGACTCTGGACTACAAAACCCAGCTGGCGGCCAACGAAGCTGTTATAAGAGAAATGAAGAATTACGGACTGACGCGTGACAAACAGCAGGCCGCAGTATTTTCGTTCAATGCGGGCGACGGAAGAATTATCGCCTATGTCGGCGGAAAAGATTATACCCAAAGCCAGTATGACCGCGTAACTCAGGCAATTCGTCCGCCCGGTTCCGCGTTTAAACCGTTTGTTTACGCTGCCGCGCTTGAACGCGGTATAGGCCCGAATGACGTCATTGACGATTCTCCGGTGAAAATAGGCAGCTGGGCGCCAAAAAATTACGGCAGTAAATACAGAGGAAAAATTCCGGTTTATACAGCCTTAATGATTTCCTCAAACGTATGCGCGGCCAAAATGATTCAGGTAGTCGGAATTCGTGCGGTAATCCAGACCGCAAGAGTGCTGGGCATAGACACTCCGCTGGAATATGACTACACGATTTCTCTCGGGTCAAACGGGGTTAAGCTGTTTGAATTCACAAGGGCTTACGGGGCATTCGCAAACGGCGGCTACGTGGTTCAGCCTTTTGCAATAGAAAGAGTTGAAACTTCACGCGGAAAAGTAGTTTATGTTGCGCCGAAAGCAAGAATGTCACATCAGCTGAGCCTTCAGTCCGCAGCGGAGATGACCGCTATGTTAAAGACAGTTATCACAAGCGGAACAGGACGCGCGGCAAGTATCGGCAAACCGGCGGCAGGCAAAACCGGAACAACGGATGATTACAAAGACGCTTATTTTGTGGGTTATACTCCGAACATAGTAACCGGAGTCTGGGTCGGCAACGACGACAACACATCAAGCAATATTCAGGGCGGCACGGTTCCCGCTCTAATCTGGCGCGATGTTATGAAAGTTGCCACAGAACCTTACGGAACCGTTGAATTTAATTATCCGGCAGTGGAACTAACGCCTTATACTAAAGGTAACGAAATTACCGAAGAAGAAGCTCAGGAGCCGGAAGCGCCGCAGGAAACAACTGCCGAAGCCGCTCCCGTTGAGAATTTGCCGGCGCCAAAACCCGCCCCTGTTCCGAGAGCGAAAGAACCGGAAAAAGCGCCCATACCGCAATGATAAGGAGCAGTCATGAAAAAACATATAGGCGTTGACGAATCCGGAAAGGGAGATTTCTTCGGGCCGCTGGTAATCGCGGGGGTTCTCGCTGACGAAAAAACAACCGAACTCTTTATAGAACTGGGCATTAAAGACAGCAAAAAAATCTCTGACAAAAAAATTATTATTCTTGCCCAAAAAATTAAAGCAAACGCCCCGCATTCCGTTGTGGCAATTTCCAACGGCAAATACAACCAGCTTTACGCAAACATAAAAAACCTCAACAAGCTTCTTGCGTGGGGGCATGCGCGTGCAATAGAAAACATTCTGGAAAAAAACGACTGCGAATACGCGCTGTCGGACAAATTCGGCAGTGAAAATCTGATAAAATCCGCACTAATGAAAAACGGACGCAGCATCCGTCTGGAACAAATGGTTCGCGCGGAAAGTGATACGGCAGTTGCGGCAGCGTCAATTTTAGCGCGTGCGGAGTTCGTACACAGAATGGAGCAAATGGAAAAAACTTACGGGGTTAAGTTCCCCAAAGGCTGTTCGGATTTGGTGAAAACCGCAGCAAGAGAGTTCATTGCCCGTTACGGAAGACCCCGCCTGAACGAAGTTTGCAAGACCCACTTCAAGACCTATAAAGAGGTATAGAGGGCTGGAGGGATTGAGGGATGGCTAAAATTAGTAAATAGTAAACAGGAAAGAGGGAACAGCAAAGGATTGCCACAGCCCACCATAACACCCCTGTCATGCTGAATTTATTTCAGCATCTGCCTTCTGTACGGGGAAGTAAAGCTTAATGAAGTTGAATGGTTTAAGGGTTTACAAAGCGAACAGGCAATGAGCCTGCCTGCATCTCGAGCGAAGCGAGGGTGAATAAATCTCGGGTAGAACCCGGCGTTTGGGGTGAGGGGGCAGTTGTTGAATGTTTATGTAAACTTGTTATTACCTTAACTTTTTATACCTGTGTATTGCTCTGTGCTGTTTTATCCGCTTTGCCGCGTCTTGACGAGTTGACGCAGGCGTCAACAATAGCGCCCAGTCCGAGTCCGGCTGCAACAATAGCTGCCAATACACCTGCCACAACTAATTTTGCCGCAGCGCCCTGCTTACATATCATTCCTAAAAACTCTCGTGTCTTATACGCGCGTATACCGACTACTGCCGCCCCTACGCCCATACCAATCCATTTGCCTAAATTCGTTTTTTTGTACTGGTTGCCTTTATTTGTGTAAGCTTGCCCTGTAAACGATGTACCTGCTGCACTAACTTTCATAATTTTTTCTCCTTGATTTTACCTACAATTAAATAAAACATAAAAGTCCGAAAAACTTGCTACAAGGGCCTCCTATCCTATCCTATCCTATCCTATCCTATAAGGCATTATCCGTTATTTTGCAACTGTTTTCAAAAAATTTTTACAATTTGTTACATTTTGCGCTCTGTGTGGTTTTCTTAATAAATTAGGTGATTAAGCAGCAAAGCAGCGTTCCGCATCTCTTTATTTTTCCCTCTCCCTGCGGGAGAGGGGGCAAACACTTGGCGAAACCGCAGGTTGAGCTTAGTGTTTGGGGTGAGGGGGCAACAATAAAATCTAACCGCCACCTCACCTGAATTTCTAAATTCACACTACGTGTTCATCAAGAAATTCTTCCTCTCCCGTACGGAGAGGAGCAGCCTGCACCCAAAACACTGTACTCTACCCGAGACTTATTCAACCTTTCAACTATTCAACCCTATTATCACTTCACACACCGAAGGTTGCCGTTGTTGTTCTTGTTGCCGACGGTCTGGCTGCCATCAGGAAAGGCCTGCCCCCACGCGCCGTATAGGGTCGTATCGTACTCGGTAGAAGACCAAAACCAGCCTGACATGCCCAGCTGGGTCGCGTAAGGGACTAGCATGTTTAGTTTGTCCTGATCCGGAAGATGCAGACCCTGTTCTGCACAGGCTTTCTTCGCCCCAGCCCAATAATTGGTTGCACACTGCGAATTGGCGCTGCCATGGGGGTCGTAGGAAATATCAGGCGAACCGTCACAGGTGTTTATCGGGCTGTATGCTACATTTGACAGTGAAAGACATACGTATATTCTCCCTATAACTATTTCCCAGCATGTGTGGAACGGGTTTGCATTTAACGTATATACATCCTTACCCAGCTTGTTTGGTTTTGACTTCCCGTTTATATCGTATACCAAACTCAAACACGAAGTTGTTTCGGCGCCCGCTGCTCCTATGTCCAGTACCGGACAGTCAGGGTTATAGGATAGTATAGCTGTATAACCGTTTATCAGACCCAGACCCAAGGCTTTTGTTTTCCAGTTTCCTTTGTTTAAATCGCTTGAATTCTTTAAGTCTTTTGTTTCTACTGTTTCACTGCCGTCACCGTTCGTTATTGCAGGAGCAAAACAGCCGGATGGGTCACTCGGACATACTTGTGATATTTTTAGATATCTTTTTAATTCATCTACGAATGTTTCTGTTGTAGTATAGCCGCTTAACGCTTCATTCGCATTCATTTGGCGCGTTGCTTCTTCAAGCCGCCTGTCAAATACTTCTTTTGCAGTTGAGAATGATTTCTCCTGCCAGTTTGCTATCAAGGCAGGCATGGTTAAGGCTGCCACTATGCCGATTATGCCTAAAGTGATTAACACCTCTGCCAGTGTGAAGGCTGCCCCCCTTCGGAATTTACTCTGTAAATTCCGGTTCCCCCTCAAGGGGGGAACAAATATTCTTAGGCCCTCTACCTGCGGGAGAGGGCGCAAACACTTGGCGAAACCGCAGGTTGAGCTTAGTGTTTGGGGTGAGGGGGCGGGCAGCCTGCACCCATGACATTTGCTCCAACCAAGATTTATTCTGTTTTGCGCCCCCTCACCTGAATTTCTAAATGCACACGCTGTGTTCATTAAGAAATTCTTCCTCTCCCGTATGGAGAGGAAATCATAAAGTTTCTGAAGCGAGCTCGGAAGGACAGGTTTCTTATCTAAAGGCTGAAAGCCTTGCAGGAAGCAGCTAGAAGCCCCCCCCCCCCCCCGAAAGTGCCTCTATTACTGCATTGTAGCCATTTTTAATTGTTTTATCCATAACCATACCTTCTTCTTCAATTATCACAGCAGAATTATACAACACTTAGGCAGATATTGTCAAATTGTTATTATTTTATCATACGGGATAGGAATTCAGCTGTTCCCTCGTTCCTGTTTACTATTTACTAATTTAGCTATCCTGCCAGTTTTTCACGCACTAATGTTTCAACCTGCGATAAAACAGCAGGGTTTTCAGTAAGAAAATCTCTGGCTTTATCGCGCCCCTGACCGAGTTTTTCTTCATTAAAACTAAACCATGAACCCGCTTTTTTAACAATATCAAGGTTAACCGCCACATCCAAAATGTTGCCGATTTTACAAATACCTTTGCCGAATATAATATCAAACTCGGCTGTTCTGAAAGGCGGCGCTACTTTATTTTTCAGCACTCTGACTCTTACGTGGTTTCCAATGTCTTCACCGTCGCCTTTTACGCCTTCCGTGCGTCGGATGTCAAGACGGACGCTTGCGTAATACTTGAGTGCATTCCCGCCTGTTGTTGTTTCAGGGTTTCCGTACATAACCCCGATTTTCATACGCAGCTGGTTAATAAATATTACCGTTGTATTGGTTTTCCCGATAACACCCGCTAATTTTCTCAAAGCTTTGCTCATCAAACGCGCCTGCAAGCCCATTTGCTGGTCTTCCATAGAACCTTCAATTTCCGCTTTCGGAACAAGCGCCGCAACAGAGTCCACAACAACAACGTCAACCGCGCCGGAACGTACAAGTTCTTCCGTTATATCAAGCGCCTGTTCGCCGGTGTCCGGCTGTGAAATAAGCAGGTCATCCACTTGAACGCCCAAATTCCTTGCGTATTCAGGGTCAAGAGCATGTTCCGCATCAACAAACGCCGCTATACCGCCGCGCTTCTGGCATTCCGCAACAATATGCTGGGCAAGAGTGGTTTTGCCCGAACTCTCAGGCCCGTAAATCTCAATAATTCTGCCGCGCGGAACTCCGCCTATGCCAAGCGCAACGTCAAGGGACAAGGCGCCTGTCGGGATTGCCTCGACATTCACGGCAGTCTTATCGCCAAGCTTCATAATTGAACCTTTGCCAAAATCTTTTTCTATTTTATCAATAGCAAGCTTCAGGGCTTTACTTCTTTCATCGCTAATTACCGGCGTTTCAACTGTTTTCTCTTTTACTGTCATAATAACGGTTCCTTTTTGTTGTATATTATTCCCATATGTATTTCTGTTTTTTCTTATAAAGTCCCAATGCTACCGGTTTATAGCAGCTCAATTCATTTTTAAGCTGATAAATATCTTTATTAAGGTTAACAATTTTCTGCCTGAGCGACTCGTTATCCGTTTTACAGCGGATTAGCTCCACAACTACTTCATCCATGCCTTCAAGCTTTTCGTCAAGAACCTTAGATATATTATTGTTCAGGCTGGTTTCCATCGCCTTAATCGCATTCAAAATTCCTGTCAAAGCAGACACCTTTTCCTGCGGAATCACTGCCGTTTGATTTTTTTGTATCCGTCTTAAATTTTTCACTTCATCATAAGAAAAATACGTCTGCCCTTTATCATTTTTCTTAGGCGCAATTGACGCTTTTTTACAGAGTTCCACGATTTCTCTGTTATCAATATTTAATATTTTTCTGACCTCCTGCGGAGACAGAATTTTTTCATTTGTTGTCATTTAACTGTCCTCTGACAACATCCTAGTGTATTTAAATAAAAAAGACAAATATTTTACAATTCCGTAACAAAACACTTACGGCAGCCGCAAAAAATTCGCTAAACAGCTTTTTTTACTTTACCTGCTTTTATGCAGGAAGTGCAGACGCTGATTTTTTTAACCGTACCGTTAACATCCGCTCTTACTGTTTGCAAATTCGGGGATTGGCGTTTTACTATTTGTTTATGCGAAAAAGTTAAACTTGCCGCTTTAATCGGTTTTTTACCGCATATATCACATTGTTTTCCCATGTTTTTATTCCTTTTCGAGTGTATAAGAATATATTATTATTAAAAAGAGCAGAAATCAAGAGGCAGCTAATAGTATTTAGTAAATAGGGGTTAGTAAATAGGGAACAGGAAACAGCGGAATTAAACGGTTCCCCGTTTCCTATTCCCTAATTTTAGCCATACCTCTATACCTCCAGTTTTCTATCTTTATTTCCTAATCACTTAGCCGCCTTCTCCCGCCGCGTCATTGCGAGCGACCGGCGGGAGCGCGGCAATCCAGTCAAACTTTCAACCAATTTAGCTATCCCTCCAGCCCTCTATACCCCACCCCGAAATCTGCGGCAAATGCGTTCGCTTCGCTCGCGCCTGCTGCCACAGAGATTTCGACCCTCCCTCAAGGGGAGGGTAATCTAACCTTTCAACTATTCAACCCTTCAACCGTTCAACCTTTTTTCCTATTCACTATTTACTAAAAACTATTTACTAACCATGGCGGTTAAGCGGCCGCTTGGGTTTCAGCCGGAGCTTCCTGTGCTTGAGGAATCGGAGCTTCCTGCGCCGGTTTTCTTGTTGCAATTCCGGCAATCAGACCCGCTGCACCAAGAACACCTGCCGCAATAGCGCCGTATATAAGCGCCGCTCTGCCCTGCAATCTTTTTGCCGCTTTTTGTCCCATTGAAAATCCTTCTTGACTAAGTTTTTCAGCGTCATGAACAAATTTTCCGGCTTTGCTGTCGTATGCTTCTTTAAAAAATTCCTTTGCTCCTTCTTTAAAGGATTGCTTACTAGATTCCATGTACTCTTTTACCTCAGCTTTTATAGCATCCAAATCCATTCCTTTGAACTCTTCTTCAAAATTTATGCTGTATTTTTCGCAAATAGCCTTAACTTCATCCAATGTTTTTGCTTTTTGAATTTTTTTAGAACTTTTAAGTTCTTTTTTGAATTCCTTTTCTGCATCCTCGCCAAAAGATTCGATCAAATTTTTACCATATTCTTTTGCAAAGCTGTCGCTTGGGCCGCCGTCTTTCAGCCATGGTTTTGAATAGTACCCGCCAAGTCCGCCTGCTGTTAATCCTGTTACTACCCCGGCCGCGGTATACGGAACCGTATTATCTACATTATTCACACTTGTCATAGTCATTTCCCTTTCATTTTTACACGTAACGTACTACTACTTACATGAAAACATGAAGGGCCGCAAAAGTTGCTACAAGGGTATGCTATGCTATGCTATGCTATGCTATAAGGCATTATCGCTTATTTTGCAAGTGTTTTAAAATTATTTTTACAATTCGTTACAATTTAGTAAATAGTAAATAGGAATGATTAGGTGAATAGGAAATTAAGAGGTATAGCTAAGTGTTTGCACCCTCTCCCGCAGGGCGAGGGTACAAGAGCAAAAGCCTTCACGCGCTGCAATGACGTTATCAGTAAAACCCTCATTTAGAAACTATGGGTTAGAGACTGAAAACTAGTATTTTCAACCCTATTCACTATTTACTAAACACTATTTACTAATAAACATGTTCTTAATCAATCTACATAATTTCACGTAAAACCGCAATTTTCTTCTGAAAAAATACTTTATTTATATAATAAGTGTAGTTTAGTGTGGTAGTTCAGTGGGAATTGAAATCAACAGCCTGGCCGGAGCAGGCGGAATTAACTCTAATACAGGTATTTACAGGCAGAATTTCGGGAACAATACCGGCATGCCTGCAGATAGTTTTGAAAACAATTCTATCAGCCGTTACACAACAGAAGCCGCTATCAAAAAAATGATTTTGAATAACCCCAAAATAGACCGGATTATGAAAGAGATTAATGCCCCGATAGTCCTCAATATGGCCGAACTAAAAACATTACAGGAAGAACACGCCGCTGACGTTAAAAACATTGCCGCAGGAGTTGCCGGAAATTTACCTTTTGCGTTAAAAAGTAAAGTTGACCTGAAATCCCTTGAAGATGCAGCTTATCTCCACGATATAGGAAAAGTTCTTATTCCGGCGCAGATTTTAAATAAAACAGGAGAGCTTGACCCGAAAGAAAAAGAGATTATGAGCAGACATGCCGAATTGGGTTATGAACTGCTGAAAACAACCGGCATTAACAACTACACGCTAAACCTCGTCCGCAACCACCACCAGAACGCAAAACGCACCGGCTACCCGTGGGTGCAAAAAGATTTTTACGCTGATATAAGTCTGCAGATACTTGCCGCTGCCGATAAGTATTCCGCACTGCTGGAAAAACGCCCTTACAAAAATTCAATACCCCCAAAACAGGCGCTAACTATCATTTATCAGGACGTTAAAGAAAATAAGCTTCATCCTTTTGTATTCCGCGCGCTGGTAGATTACGTAAATACACAAAAGCATGTTGCAATTAACTCTGTTTAATGATAAAATTTCAGGAAAAGGAGTTTGAAAGTATGAAAAAATCAGTATTAGCGCTGGCGTTATTAATTATCGGAACTTCCGTGACGGCAATTGAAGACACGTGTCAGAAAAAATTATTTGGCAGATGCAAAAATGTTAATCCGGATAATTCCGTTAAGGAAATGACTCTCGGCGTTGTTCAGCGGGAAATTAAAACCGGAATTTCTATGGATGAAGTTGTTATTGCGCTCGGTTCGCCAAACATTGTTACAAAAGATGCCGAAGGAAAAGATACATGGGTTTATGACAAGGTTTCACGCGTAACCTCGTACAGCGGTTCCGGTGCAGGCGCTACAATAATTCTCGCCGGTTATAACAAAAACAAAGAAAACTATGAAACCGCACAGAAAACTTTAACCGTTGTAATTAAATTCGACAAAAATAATAAAGTAGAATCTCTAACTTACCATATGAGTAAATTCTAGGAGCAGTCATATGAAAAAAATTTTAACAATGCTTTTAATCTGTCTGGCAGCTGCCGGAGTTTTCACAGCAGACTCCGTTTGGGCAAAAGAAGAAATAATCAAAACCCAGCTTGAAAAAAGAGAGTTTCAGACCAGAACATTTGACACAACCGATAAACCAATGATTATGAAAGCAATGTTGAACGTTTTGCAAGATGAAGGTTTTATTGTAAATAATGCAAACCCTTTACTGGGCTTTATTTCAGGCACAAAAGAGTTTGACGTTACCGATAAGACGATTGATTTAAAAAAAGAATTCGGCGCCAAAAAATTGAACTGGGCCGGAGTAAGGGTTGCAGCCATTGAAACAACCGCCAATGTTTCCGAGTACGGCAAACAAATAAGAGTTCGCATTAATTTCAAACGTAAACTTCTCAACGTATACGGAAATGCGCAATCTATAACCGAAATTGACGATTCACAGTATTATCAGGACTTTTTCGCGAAAGTAGACAAAGCAATATTCCTGCAAAAACAGAAAATATAATTTATGAAAAAAATAATCGTTTTTTTATTAATTTTTTGTATTGCCATGCCTGCCGGTGCGGCGGTTTCCCAGCTTGAAATCCGTGAAATACAGACACATATTTTTGAAACGCCGGACACGGACGCTGTTTTCAAGGCCGCAGTTAATACTTTGCAGGACAACGGTTTTATAATACAAAATATTGAAGATAACATCGGCTATATCAGGGCAAAAAAAGATTACAAGGACAAAATTCGCGATAAAAAGCGCATAATACTTTATTCTTCCCTGCTTGCATATTACGGTGTATGCACCGGTCTGTCTTACGGATTGACAGCCGGCTACATGCTGGACCCTTTAATGCGGCTTTCTAATGAGATGGCGCCAAAAACCGTTATTGTCGACAGCAACGTAAACATAGAACCTTACGGCAAGAATGCAACCAAAGTAAGATTTATCATAGTAATGAAAGTTCTTGAGAATGCAGACGGGTATTCATACATAAAATCTTCACCGAGACAAGTAATACGTGTATATGACCAAAAAGTTTATCAGGAATTTTTTAATCAGTTAGACAAGAACATTTTTTACGAAAATATATAATCTTGCCAATTTACGTAATCTGATATAGGATTATTTTATGTTCAGAAAAATACTTCTAATTTTAACGGTTTTTATTCTCGTTCCGGTATCTGCATTCGCCGCCGATTATGTAAGGGCAAGGCATATTCTGGTTAAAAGTCAGGAACAGGCTGTACAGATTAAAAAAGCAATCGACGACGGCGGAAGTTTCGGCTATTATGCCAAAAACTATTCAATATGTCCTTCCGGTCAAAGCGGCGGGAATTTGGGATATTTTCAGCGCGGGCAGATGGTTAAGCCTTTTGAAGACGCCGCTTTCAGTCTTCCTGCCGGCAAGGTATCCGAACCTGTAAAGACTGATTTCGGCTGGCACTTGATTATTGTTGATGACCGAAAATAATCGGCCATAAATACTGCTAAGCATGGGAAGCAAATGCTATAATAGAATAATGAATATACATTTATAGGAGAATTTTATAAATGGCAGAAGAAATTAATATATATTGCGACGAAAGTTGTCATTTAGAAAATGACAATCAGAAGGTTATGGTATTGGGAGCAATACTTTGTCCATGCACAGAGAAAAAAAAAGTCTTTAATAGAATTCGGGAAATAAAAGAAAAGCATGGCTTAAAAAAAGATTTTGAAATAAAATGGACAAAAGTATCACCCGCAAAAGTTAATTTTTACTTAGATTTAATTGATTATTTTTTTGATAATGCTTCTTTATCTTTTAGGGGGCTGTTAGTGCCAAACAAAGCAAAATTACGCCATGAAGAATTCAACCGTAAACATAACGATTTCTATTACATAATGTATTATACAATGTTGAAAATATTGTTTATACCTAAATTCAAATATAACATATATGTGGATATTAAAGATACAAGGGGTATTGAAAAGATTAACGAATTAACTCATTTCCTTTCAGTGAAATTAGCACATCAGTATTCTATAAAATCATGTCCTATAAACAGGATTCAAGAGGTACGTTCACATCAAGTAGAACTTATACAGCTCGCAGATTTAATTATTGGAGCAATATCTTACTATAATAGAGGATTGTCATCAAATAATGCAAAAGTCAAAATTGTTGAAAGATTAACTAAGCGTGGTTATCCTTTAGATTGTAGCACTTTGCTGGGAGAACAAAAATTTAACTTGTTTAAATGGCGTTCCAGAGAGGAATTACCGTGAAATATAACGTCTCTTGGTTGCCTGATTTAGTTAAATATAACGGCAAAACGTCCTTTGATGAGTATTATGAAGCAGTTTATACATATTTTAAGAATGATTTTGTTGATAGTCGACCTATTTTTAAAGGTAAGAACGTAGGACTACAAATAGAACCTAAAGTAAATGGCAAAGAACAAACTTTCCATCATATAACGACAGAAGGTGATGAACCTAACAGAAAAATATCATCATCAAGATGTGAGCGTATACGTTGGAATAAAGCAATTATTGAAAGCGATTGGGTTGGCTTAAAAATATGGACAACAAAATACCCTAAAAATCAGTTACGTACAATTATTTGGTTTGAACAAATGGATTATATGGTTGTTTTAAGGGAAGCAAAAGGCTATTATGTTTTCATAACGGCATATCCAATAGACAAAGAACATACTAAAAGAAAATTAACCAAATTATATGATGCTTATAAAAAGGCAGAAACCGCCCTTTTAAAGAGCGGTTTCGATACTCTTTCTACACATGGTAGATGAGCTAATACATTATATTCTATTATAAATTTTTTACATGTCAAAGGCTTTACAAATTTATTGTATACTTATTTTAAGTATCAGAAATCATTTAAATTGTGTAATTTGGGGTTTTTATTAACAACTATTTACATTATTAACTATTTTTGATATTTTTTCAATATATTTTTAGGCAATTTTTTACATTATGTTATCATTTTAAAACATTCTAAATATTTCACAAGTTCCCGAAAATGTATAGACATTTTCAAAGGGTACTTGAAAATTTAGGGGTATTGGTATCTATGTCACTAAAATCAATCTCGATTTCATAAAATCTCTATCTGATTTAATGGTCAAATTTGAAACAACAATCAAACACTTAAAATCTGTTTAGTTATTGAGTTTGAGGCTATTTTTAAAGTCAAAAATAAATAACTGTCGATGAGGAGACTCGAACTCCTAAGGATTGCTCCATGCGCACCTGAAACGCACGTGTCTACCATTCCACCACATCGACATTTATCAGTTTCTAATCTGCACGGGCATGATTAAACATATTAAATCTTCTTCGCTCTTTGGTCTGAAAACAGTAGCGGACAAAGAAGAATTTAATCCTATTTTTATTTCTTCGCTGTCTATATTTTTCAAAGCTTCAAGAACATATTTATAATTGAAAGCAATGGTTAATTCCTCGCCGCTGTAATCTATATCAAGGCTTTCCTCAGACTTGCCGGAATCGGGAGTATCAGCGGTAAGCCTCAGACTGTTATTTGAAAACTCCATTTTAACAATACTTGTTTTCTCGTTGACCATAATCGAAACCCTGTCCAGCGCAGCCGTCATTTGGGAAACATTCACAACAGCCTCTTTCGGGCTGTCTGCCGGAATTAACTGGTTATACTTTGGAAACTGACCTTCGAGAAGCCTTGAAATCGTAGTCGTTTTCTCGGATTTTATTATTACTTTCGATTTCTCTTTATAAATTTTCACTGTATCTTCATCTACAAAAGAAGTCATTTTTATAAATTCGTTAAGAGCTTTAGAAGGAATAATGAGCTGGCTGTTTTTATCATCCTTATTTGAAATGCTTTCGCGGACTCTGGCAAGACGATTTCCGTCCGTAGAGGCTATCTCCAGAACTTTGCCGGAAATATCACAAACTATTCCCGACAGAAGATTGCTTGTCTCGTAATTTGCCGCTGCAAAACCCGCCTGTTTAACAGCCTTAACAAAAGGTTTCAATTCTATTTCAAATCCGTCTTCCGGTTTAACTTCCGTCATGTCCGCAGGGAATTCACTTGCCGCGATTCCGTAAATATCAAACTTAGAATTCCGGCTTGTAATGCTCACAAGCGTTTGCTCGGCTTCAAAATTAATCAGGTCATTATCACCCAGCTTTGATACTATTTCATTAAGTTTTTTTGAAGGAAGCGTTATTTTTCCTTCTTTTTCAACCTGCGCATCAATATTTGTTATAATTGTCATGTCCAAATCAGTTGCGGTAAGTCTTACTGTTCCCTTATCAATCGTTTCTATTAAAATATTCAGTAATACAGGCTGTAAGGCTTTCATGCTTGTAGCCCGCTCAACTATTTTAATTCCGTTGTACAAATCATCTTTTTTAATTACAAATTTCATCTTCCTACTCCTTGTTTTATAATTATTATAATATAAATAAAATAAATAGTAATATATTTAATCATAATAATAAGCTGTGATTATTTGTAGAAAACGGGGCGTGATTGAATAATAATAATAATTTTGACTGTATAAAAAATTGTAGAAAAGTTTTTACATAAAAGCAACAATTTGATGAAAGATATTTTTTTTGTAGAAAACTCATGGTTTTTCTACAAAAAGTCATGGGGTTTTCTACAATAAATATGTTATATTTGACAATATTTGACCGAGTGTTGTATAATTTTGCTGTGATAATTGAAGAAGGAGGTATGGTTATGGATAAAACAATTAAAAACGGCTACAATGCAGTCATAGAGGCACTTTCTGGGGGGGGGGGGGGCATTTTAATGGCTCCCTGCAAGGCTTTCCGCCTGCTTCATTAATTTGTCATTGCGAGAAGCTTGCGCAGCAAGCGACGAAGCAATCCAAAAAATCAACAGTCTTGACATTTGTTCCCCCCTTGAGGGGGAACCGGAATTTACAGAGTAAATTCCGAAGGGGGGCCGCCTTTACTCTGGCAGAGGTATTGATAACGCTATCGGTAATCGGTATAGTAGCGGCGTTGACCATGCCGGCATTAATGACAAACTGGCAGGAGAGAGCATTCTCAACTGCAAAAGAAGTATTTGACAGACGGCTTCAAGAAGCAACGCGTCAAATGAATATAAACGAAGCGTTAACCGGCTATACCACAACAGAAACATTTGTAGAAGGCCTAAAGAAATATTTAAAAATATCACAAGTATGTGACACAGACCCGTCGGGCTGTTTTGCGCCTGCAATAACAAACAGTGACGGCAGTGAAACAGTAGAAGCAAAAGACTTAAAGAATTCAAGTAATTTAAATGAAGGAAACTGGAACACCAAAGCTTTAGGCATAGGCTTAATTAACGGTTATACGGCAATCCTGAGCTACAATCCTGATTGTCCGGCATTAGATATATCAGCTACGGGTACCCAAACAACGTCATGTATGAGCTTGGTCTACGATATAAACGGGAAAGCAAAACCGAATAAGTTAGGTAAAGATATATATACATTAAATGCAAACCCATTCAACAACAGTTGCGGAGGAATAAAGATAGGGAGCTTATGTGTATCATCGTCAGATGTGTCATACAGTTCAATAAACACTTGTGACGGAACATCCGAGTATGATAAGAGTTGTACAACAGCAAATGGTTGTGGCAGCTCTTATTGTACAAATAACTATTGGGCAGGGGCAAAGAAAGCCTGTGCAGAACAGGGTATGCACCTTCCGGACAATGACGAACTAAACGCGTTGGTCCCCTACGCTAGCGAGTTGGCAATGTCAGGCTGGTTTTGGTCTTCTTCAGAGTACACTACAAGCATAAACAACGCATGGGTACAGTTCTTTCCTGGTGGCACTCAGTTCAACCTCACTAAGCACCACAATGACGGCGTTCGGTGTGTGAGGTGATTGTTTATTTAAAAATTCAATTATTTAGCGCCGCTGAAGTCCGCAGCGTGTAACCCGAAAATCCGCGCCCGCAGGGCGCGCCGGCTCCGCCCGAAGGGCGGCGGCCGCAAAACCGGAACTTTGTACCTCATAATAATTTTAACAAAAAGGAAACAATATGGCAAGACATGAACACTTACCTATATATAAAACAACTTACGACCTGTTAATCGCGCTTATGCACACCACAAAAAACTTTCCGCGTGAATTTAAATTCACACTCGGCGAAAAAATCCAAAACCACATACTTGAATTACTGGTGGATATTTACAGAGCAAACAGCGCAAAAGATAAACGTGCCGATATTATTTCGATACTTGAACACGTACAGTACCTGAATTTGTTTATGCGTATTTCATTTGACCTGAAAATTCTTACAACAGAAAGATACGCGGTATTCATTGAACAAACGGGTTCAATATCCAAACAGGCACAAGGATGGTTAAAAAATGCCTTTGATACTACAAACGAGCCGGAGCCTGATTCATGCCAAGGCATAACAGGGAGCGCTCTATTATCACGTCAGCGGCGGTTGGACATAAGTTCAACCAAAGCCTTATGAAATATTAAGGATCGGCATGGCTGAAAGATTCGGCCGTACCGTTTGTAAGACCGCTGTTCAGGCTGGTTTTGGTCTTCTTCAGAGTACAATACAAACATAAACAACGCATGGGAACAGAACTTTCCTGATGGCAATCAGAACAACAACAATAAGAACAACAATGACAACGTTCGGTGTGTGAGGAGATAATAGTCAAAGGCAGGGCGGCAGATTTAATCTGCCGCTTTTATAAAATAGTGATTAGGGAATGGTATAGAGGGCCGGATAGCTAAAATTAGTAAACAGGCAAGAGGGAACAGCAAAGGATTGCC
Organism: Heliobacteriaceae bacterium; assembly: GCA_031265495.1. Taxonomy (GTDB): domain Bacteria; phylum Cyanobacteriota; class Vampirovibrionia; order Gastranaerophilales; family Gastranaerophilaceae; genus UBA947. Next base: position 24,524 of record JAISCP010000089.1, read on the forward strand.
ACAACCCAGCTTAACCTCCATGTCATGCTGATATAAGTGAATAGGTGACTAAGTGATTAGGTGAATAGGAGGTATTGAGGTATGGAATAACCACCTTGTCATGCTGAACTTGGTTCAGGGTCTCTTTGTTTTATTACTTAATATTAAATTATTTCTTAGAGATGCTGAAATAAATTCAGCATGACGCCGAAGGATTGATGGGATTTGCCATGTGCAGCTCCAGAACGTTGCTTAATTGCCCCCTCACCCCAAACACTAAACTCAACCTTCGGTTTCGCTAAGTGTTTGCGCCCTCTCCCGCATGGAGAGGGAAAAGCAAGTTCAGCATGACAGGGGATTGTTCAGGATGACGGGACGGTTGTTTTGACTGGATTGCTTTGTCCTTACAATTGTACATGTCAAGTAATTAGTTACACGATATTGGTGAATAGGATTGTTAAAAATCTACCATAACCTTTCTGTCATCCTGAACTTGTTTCAGGATCTGACACATGGTAAAATCAAACTAACAACCCTTTTCAATGCCTACTTACCCCACCCCGAAATTTGCTTTTGCAAATTTCGACCCTCCCTCAAGGGGAGGGTAATTTTTTCACCCTGCTAATTGCTTAATCATGTAACTAATTACTTGACATGTACAACAATGATGTGACGGTTATGGTGTGATTTGCCATGTGCAGATAAGGTGGCGCAGAGAGAGGAATTCAGCTGTTCCCTCTTGCCTGTTTACTCTTGCCTATTCAATTATTATGTTATTATATTAATTATGATAGGTAACGAGAAACTGGGAGCATTTATTGTTCCGACCGGAATAGGCGCCTGTACAGGCGGGTTTGCCGGAGACGCAAGCGCTGCGGCTCGGGAATTTTCAAAATATTCCAAGCTGATAGTTAATCCGAATGTTGTTAATGCAGGCTGCTTTTCGGGAATTAACCAAAACATGCTTTATGTTGAGGGTTATTCACTGAACAGTTTTTTTAAAGGTGAAATTAATCTGAAGCCTTCCTGCGGCAATAAGATTGGCGTTGTGTTTGACAGAGCAATCCCGCAGGATGTTTTGAATGTCCATATTAATGTTATTAATGCCGTAAAAACCGTTTACGGAGTGAATATTACGGGATATGAGGTTACGGACGAATGTGTCCGGGTAAAGTTCGGTATCAATGAAAACGGTATTTCTTCGGGCAGCGTGGGGAATGCGGAAACGCTTTTAAGAGCGTCAAAAAGGTTCAAAGACGCCGACGCAGTTGCCCTTGTGTGTTTTTTCGATAACCCGGAGGAAGACAATCCGAATTATTCTGCCGGTATCGGGGTTGACCCTGTGGGAGGAGTTGAGGCGGTAATTTCCCATTATATTTCCAAAGAACTGAAAATCCCGTGTGCGCATTCTCCCGCCTTTGCGGATTGTCAAATCAGTACGCGGATTGTCAATCCAAAATCCGCTGCCGAGTATATTACTCCGTCATTTCTGCCCTGCGTGCTTCTTGGTCTTGAGCATGCTCCCGCATTAACAACAGAAGAAGGTATAAGCATTAACAATCTGGATTACCTCGTAATGCCGTATGATGCACTGGGTTCAACCCCTGTATATGAAGCTGTTAAGCGCGGAATAAAAGTCTTTGCCGTCAGAGAAAATACTTCCGTATTGAATGTAACAGCTTCCGCATTAGGGTTAAGCGGAAAAATTACCGAAGCTGTCTCTTATAAAGCTTTGGCTACATCCTTTAGATGAGTTTTTATTTTTTTTTGAAGTTTTACGAAATTTTTTCCGTTATAAAACTTGATATATCTAACAGGTAGAGTAATGAGCGAAACCAATATCAAAGAAATTATTTTCCCCCAAAAATTCAGTTCTCACGGGGTAAGACTTGACGAACTTGTTGAGCACCGTGTTCTGGTTAATTTCTTTGTTAATATTGGTTTTGGGGGGACGAATTTCATTTACGCTACCGATGTGGCAAAGTTAAAAGCTCATTATGACGGGGATAGGGACGGGAAAATTTCGCTCGGTGAGGCCAGACAAATGGGAATGCAGGGCAATGACAAAGAAATTTTGGCGGCATTGCAATTTTTGGATATTATTGTTTCGCACGAATTAACGGCGGAACAGGATAGTTTTCCGCTGAAAATAAGTGACAGGGAGGTTTTACAATACGACAGAAACGGAAAGCTTTTAAGCCGTACTTACATGGATGAAAGCGAGTTTTCGGAATTTATTTACCGGGACGGCAATCCCAACAGAGTTATGAAGAAATACCTGCGAAGACCGGACGGAACACTGCATTTTATTGAATACAATGAAATAGATTTGAGTAAAATCCAGAGTGAAGCCCTGATTTCGCCGTCGGGAACCAAGTTAAAAAGGGTTTACTCTTACGACCAGCGTAATAAATTAAAATCATATTACGAAACAGGAAACAATTACAATAAGACCACTATACTTGACGATTACGGCCGCTGTGTGTTTGTGCGTGAAAATCTTGGCAATATTGTGAAAAGAATAACGAATATTTATGATGACGCGGCACACACAATGCTTCAGGAGACGGAAGGAGACCCGCAATTGCTTAGAGAAGGCGTTATGCGCAAACAGTGTGTTTACGAAACAGATAAAGGCCGTAAAACGGATAAGCTTGTGTCGGAGTTAAATATACTAATTAACGGCAAGTCTGTTCAAATTCAATAATTCGGGAAGTTCTTTAACGTTATAGAACATTTTTCCGGCAGAAACAAAATTTTCGGGAGAAGCGCTCACGTAAAATTTTTCACTGCCCCCTGAATTAGCGGCCGTGTCATTTTGCATGTCCTTTGCTATAATTTGCGCAAAATGCCCGGCCGGGTCAATGAACATATCTTCGGGAGCAAATTTTGACAGAACGGGAAGCAGATACGGGTAATGCGTGCATCCGAGAACGATTTTATCGGGATTATACAGGAGTATTTCTTTCATTTTTTCTTCAATAAGTTTATTTTCGGGTTCGGTACTCCTGCCCTCCACGATTTTAACCCACTCCGGACAGGCAGCTTCAATTACCTCCATTGCGGGATTTAGTTTTTGAATTTCCCTTGAATACGTCTTGGAATTTACGGTTGCCGGCGTTGCCGGAACGCAGATTTTTTTAACGGGGAGCTGTGCCAAGAATTTTGCAACGGATTGGATTACCGGATAAATTTTGAACGGATATTTGTCTTTTAATTCCTCATAAACGGTTGCGGAAGTGGTGTTACAAGCCATTACAACGGCTTTAACATTCTTTTGTTCAAAAAAATCAAATATCCGGCGTGTAATTTTCAGCAGCTGCGCGGAAGTCTTTTCCCCGTAAGGCATGTTTTCCGTGTCCCCGAAGTAAATATAATTCTCGTCCGGCAGAAGTTTTTTTAATTTTTCAAAAACAGTCAGCCCGCCCACTCCCGAATCCAAAAAGGCAATACAGCCGGACGGGGGAAGAGAATTATTAGGAATGTTCTTTTGTTCATTTATCTTATTTGTATTGTTTAAAATAATTGTTTACTCCTTCGGCTATTGCTTTCGCTGTGGCTTGCTTGCGGCCTTCTCCGGTCAGCTGCGCGCGCTCGGCGTCATTTGAAATAAATCCTATTTCAACAAGAATCGCCGGCATTGTAGTATGATTTATAACATAAAATTTTGATTTAAACAATCCGCGGTTAGTTGTCTGAATAGCGCTTGCAAGAGCGGCATGCACGGTTTGCGCAAGAGAAAGGCTTTCCTGATGATAGTAATGCGTTTCAATCCCGTTGATTTCAGGCCTTACACTGGAATTGACATGAATACTTATGAATATATCCGGCGTAAATTTTTCCGCAAATATAACCCTGTCTTCCAGTGAAACAAATACATCCGTATCGCGTGTCATATGAACAAGATAACCCTGTTTGGAGAGTATATCCCTGACTTTTTTGGCAATATTAAGGTTGATGTCTTTTTCATTAATTCCTTCTCTTATGGCGCCGTAATCACTTCCGCCGTGTCCGGCGTCAATTACGACTGTTTTTCCCGAAGCCGTACTTTTGGGCGGAATTATCGCCTGTATAACCGTTTTTCTGGGTTCCTTGACTTTTATCATAAAAGTTTTGCTGTCAGCTCCGAGATAAGTGCTTACCAGAGCGTCCTGCTCTAACGGAACAGTTAATTTTAAGCCTATATTAGGCAGTGCGGTTATGTTTGCGTTTGCAAAAATTGTACCTGCAAAAGTGCTTTTAAAGGTTTCTTCATTGTAATTACAAACGTTATAAAGATAGACTATAAGCTGATTTTTAGTTCTGTCTGTTCCGTGAATAACCGGTTCGTTGAAAGACAGAGTCATTGTACTTGTTTGTTCAATTTTTGCTTTTTTGTAAGAAATAATATTGCTTTCGCTGCCCGCAAGGCTTGCACTGTTAACTTTTTTGTAATCCGCTATGAGCAGAGATTGATTATCCGCTGAAAATATGGGAATGTAATTATTAACTTTTTCCGTGTTAATTACAATCCGCGCCTTGTTCACGGAAAACTGCCCGATTTTAACGGTATCTGTTTCGTTAATTTTGTATTCGGTATTTCGGATTTTTGTGTTCATGAGAGTATTGGAAAGGTCATAGACAATTCTTGACGGATTGGTCAAAATCATCGGACGTTCAATGGTCAAAGCGCCAAAGCCGTTTATTAAAACGGCGTCCTGTTTCGGGGTTACATTTTGCATATAATACTGTGTATTTAACCGGAGTTCTTTTTTTGCCGGAGCGGTTTCCTGCCCTTCCTGCTCCATAACCGGTGCGCTCAGGGTTAAGTATTCGTAAAAATCGCTTGAGGAAGAATGTTCATCACGATATGTGTTTTGGAAGTATTCATTATTACAAAAATCGTTTTTGAATTTAATAATAATATTATTTTTCACTCTAATGAATGTAATACTGTCTGTGTTAAAGTCGTCATCAAGGTGCATAACCACTCTTACAACATTGGGGTTTGTGGAAAACTGGCTTATTTTAATCTGCTTTAAGGCGCCCGAATTAAAAGTCCAGTCTTGCTTGGGAAAGGTTAAAACAGAAGACTCAATGTCGAAATATGCGCGTTTCGGGTTTTCCAGCGCAACAAGCTTGTAATCTTCCATAACATATGCGTCTTGGGAATCCTGTACGGTTAATGCAATTATGGAATTTGAGGTATCAAGATTTACCGATGTAATCTTAAAAATTTCATCAGCATAAGCTTTTGGAATAAATACAGTCAAAATCAATATAAAAAGTAACAGAAATTTTCTTATCATGGTTTATCTTCCCGACTAACATTATATGCGAATTTAAGCATGCATTCAAATTGTAACAAACTTTAATGTAGTTATTAGTGAATAGTGTTTAGTAAATAGTGAATAGGAGGTATAGAGGGCTGGAGGGATTGAGGTATGGCTAAATTAGTGAAGAGTAAACAGGAAAGAGGGAACCGTTGAATCCCTCTCCATACGGGAGAGGAAGAATTTCTTAATGAACACAGGGAATTTAGAAATTCAGGTGAGGGGGCGCAGAACCGAATAAATCTTGGGTAAAGCACAGTGTAATGGGTGCAGGCTCAGCCTGCCCCTCTCCATACGGGAGAGGGTACAAACACTAAGCGAAACCGTAGGTTGAGCTTAGTGTTTGGGGTTAGGGGGCAATTAAGCTTTGCTGCTCCCGCCACGTCATCCTGAACTTGTTTCAGGGTCTCTTTGTTTTATTATTTAATATTAAATTCTTTATTTCATAGAGATGCTGAAACAGCGGATTTCGGCGGGGCTGAAAGCCCCCTGTGAGGCCGGACGTTACTCCGGCCGAACGCCGATAATCCAAGACAAGTTCAGCATGACAGAAAGGTTGTTGGCGGGAATGTTCTTTTTTTCCATACCTCCTATTCACTATTTACTAACCACTATTTACTAATAATCAATATTCAATTCCTTTACGGGCGGAAATTCCCGTATCCCAGTAATGCTTTACAGGCTCAATTTTAGAAACAAGGTGAGCGATTTCTATAATTTTAGGATGTGCATTGCGGCCTGTCAAAACAATTTCCATTTCCTCAGGCTTGGATTTCAGAACCTCCGCAACTTCATCTGCGTCAATAAGCCCCAAATCTATTGCAATATTTGCCTCGTCTAATATTATAAGATTATATTCGTCGTTTTGAACAGCTTTTTTAGCGAAAGCCCATCCTTTCTGAATTTCTTTTATGTCATTTTCGTTTTTATTTGAGGCGTAGACAATTCTGTCCAACCCTGCCTGAACTATGGTTAAGTTCTGCGAGATTTCGGGAGAAAGATTTCTGAAAGAATTGAGTTCCCCGTAATCATTGCCGCCTTTGGTGAACATTATAATAAGCACTTTCCAGCAGCGTCCGAGCGCACGCATTGCAAGCCCGAGCGATGCAGTGGTTTTGCCTTTGCCGTTGCCCGTGTAAACCTGAATGTAGCCATGCTTTGCCCAATCAGGGTTTATTAGATTGTTGTCGTATTCCATCACACATTATCCTTATTATTAGTAAACGGGCCGGTCAGATAATAATTGCCATGCTGAAGCGCCGCTTTGTTTATTATATATTAAAAAAATGGATAATAAAACACAACTGCGCACAAGAGCGAAAATTATAAGAAAAAACCTTGATATGAAGGCAATAAGTCTTGAATTAACAGCCGGACTGCGTGAAAAAACGTATTACCGGAGCGCCCGTAACGTTATGATTTTTCACCCGCTTGACGGGGAAGTTAACGTTTTAAACTTAACGGAAGATGACAAGAATTTTTATCTCCCTAAAGTTGAAGGGAACCGGCTGAAAGTTTGTCCTTACAGACCCGGCGGCGAACTTAAAATTTCGCGGTTCAGGGTTTTTGAGCCGTGCAGCGCTGCTGTTGATACGGACATTATAGACCTTGTAATTGTTCCGGCGCTTATGGCTGACCGGAGTAATTACCGTTTAGGTTACGGCGGCGGGTTTTATGACAGATTTCTTGCTGAAAACCCTCACATTTTGTCTGTTGTGCTAATCCCCGCAGAATTAACGGTTGACACCCTGCCTGTTGAAACTCATGATGTGAAAATCAACTATATAATATCTGTTTAACAGTTAGAATACATTAGTAAATAGTGATTAGTAAATAGTAAATAGGGTTGAAAATACTAGTTTCCAGTCTCTAACCCCCAGCCCCTAAGTTCCATTGGTATTTTTACATTTGACAATATCTGCCTAAGTGTTGTATAATTTTGCTGTGATAATTGAAGAAGAAGGTATGGTTATGGATAAAAAAATTAAAAACGGCTACAACGCAGTCATAGAGGCACTTTCGGGGGGGGGGGGGGCATTTTAATGGCTCCCTGCAAGGCTTTCCTCCTGCTTCATTAGTCTGTCATTGCGAGGAGGGCATCAGCCCGACGAAGCAATCCAAAAAATCAACAGTCTTGAGATTTGTTCCCCCCTCGAGGGGGAACCGGAATTTACAGAGTAAATTCCGAAGGGGGGTAGCCTTCACGTTGGCAGAGCAGGCTGAGCCTGCCGCGTTAGTTCGTCATTGCGAGAAGGGCGTCAGCCCGACGAAGCAATCCAAAAAATCAACAGTCTTGACTGGATTGCTTCGCTCCCGTTGGTCGCTCGCAATGACGCGCCAAGCTTTTACACTGGCAGAGGTATTGATAACACTAACCGTAATCGGAGTTGTAGCGGCGTTGACCATGCCCGCCCTTATGCAGAATTGGCAGGAGAAAGCATTCTCAACAGCAAAAGAAGTATTTGACAGACGTCTTGAAGAAGCCACGCGTCAAATGAATGTGAACGAAGCGTTAACAGGTTACACAACAACAGAAACATTCGTAGATGAACTAAAAAGATATCTAAAAATATCACAAATATGCCCAAGTGACCCATCCGGCTGTTTTGCTCCGGTAATAACGAACGGTAACGGTAGTGAAACAGTAGAAACAAAGAATTTAAAGAATTCAAGTAATTTAAATGAAGGGAACTGGGGCACAAAAGCCTTAGGGCTGGGTCTGATAAACGGCTACACGGCAATCCTGAGCTACAATCCTGATTGTCCTGTACCGGATATATCAGCAACGGGCGCACAAACAACATCATGTTTGAGTCTTGTCTATGACATAAACGGAAAAGCAAAACCAAACAAGTTAGGTAAAGATGTCTACACATTAAACGCAAACCCATTCAACACCTGTATAAAGATAGGGAGTTTATGCGTCTCAGCATCAGATGAGTCATTTATCCCGCTAGATACTTGTGGTAGTTCCCCCTACGACTCTAGTGGCAGCGGCAGTGTTGCTTGTGCAAATAACCGTTGGGCAGGCGCAAAGAAAGCCTGTGCAGATATAGGTATGCATCTTCCGACAATAGACGAATTAAGTGCTATGTACCAACATAAAGATGAATTGGGAATGACAAGCTGGTTCTGGTCTTCTACAGCGGGCGAGAGTACAAATAGCTGCGCCTATGCAATGGATTTTGGTACATCCAACTCTGATTATAATAAGAGTTGCACTGGTAAGGATACCGTCGGCGGTTACGCCAGCACCTTAGCCGCTCGGTGTGTGAGGTGATTGTTTACATCAGGGATGAGTAAACAGGAAAGAGGGAACAGCAAAGGATTGTCACAGCCCGCCTTAACCGCCCTATTTATTATTAAAATCCATGTAACTAATTTCGTCATTGCGAGGCGCTTGCACGGCAAGCGACGAAGCAATCCAGAAAATCAACAGTCGTGACTGGATTTTCCTCTCTCAAAACGATAATTAATCGTTTTGCTCGGCAAGAGTGTCCTCATTACATTCGTCCTCGCAATGACGAAACAGGTATAGAGGGCTGGAGGTATAAAAGAACAATCCCTCCGCGTCATGCTGAACAACCTTCCCGTCATCCTGAACTTGTTTCAGGATCTGGTACATGGTAAAATCACACCTTCCTTCCAATTTTATTTTGGCAAATTTATTCGTGGTAATTTATCATTGGTCAGATCCTGAAACAAGTTCAGGATGACGCGGAAATTATGGTGTGATTTGTCATGTGCAGATGCTGAAATAGCGGATTTTCGCAAGAGTGAAGGGCAAAGCCCGAAACTCGTCTAAGTGAGCAGAAACGCGTTTCTGCTCACTGCGAATAATCCAAGACAAATTCAGCATGACAGGGAGGTTAAGGTGGGCTATCCTTTGCTGTTCCCTCTTTCCTAACCCCTAGTTTCAACACAACACCCTTCTGTAAATTTCCTCAATGTTTGTCAAAAATGCCTGTTTGTCAAAAATCTTGTCAATTTCAGCAGGAGGCATTAATTTCGTAACCTCGCTGTCGTTAATTAAGTTCGCCATGAAATCCCCGTCGTGTTCAAATGCGTCCAGCGCATTTCTTTGGACTATTCTGTAAGCTTCCTCACGGGTAATCCCTTTTTCAATGAGTTTCAGCATAACTTTTTGCGAAAAAACAATCCCGCCGAATTTATCCGTGTTTGCAGCCATGTTCTTCTCGTGAACAGCTATATTCGCCATAGTCGAATTAAACCGGCTGAGCATAAAGTCAACCAAAATCAGACTGTCCGGAAAGACTATGCGCTCTGCCGAACTGTGAGAAATATCGCGCTCATGCCAGAGAACAACATTTTCTAAGGCTGTTTGCGAATTTGCCCTGACAACCCGCGCAAGTCCGCATAAATTCTCGCTCAAAACAGGATTTTTTTTGTGCGGCATAGCTGACGACCCCTTTTGACCTTTAGCAAAACCTTCTTCCAGTTCAAGAATTTCTGTCTGCTGTGAAAGCCGGATTTCCGTGGCGAATTGCTCAATCACAGCGGCAATCAGCGCAAGCGACTGCATGAAATATGCATGGTAATCCCTTGCGATAATCTGTGTTGAAATTTTCGCCGGCTTTAATCCGAGATTTTCGCAGGCAATTTTTTCGATTTCCGGTGAAATGTTGCTGTAAGTTCCGACAGGGCCGGAGATTTGCCCGACGCGGATTTGTTCCGCCGCATGAATGAAATTCTCCCGCTGGCGTTCAAGAATATCAATCCAGCTGCACAGTTTAACCCCGAAAGTCATAATCTCCGCATGAACTCCGTGTGAACGCCCTATGCAGATTGTCTGCCGGTGTTTTTGGGCAAGAGCGCGTACGGTCGCAATCACTTCATCCAAATCTTTAATAATAATTTTTGCGCTGTCGCGTATTTGGAGTGCAAAAGCGGTATCAATAACGTCGCTGCTTGTCATGCCGACATGCATGTACTTTGCCAGACCGCCCAGACTTTCATTAACGCTTGTTAAAAAGGCGATTACATCATGCTGTACTTCCGCTTCAATCTCGTCAATCCTTTTAACGTCGAATTTTGCACGTTTTTTCAATTTTTCGATTTCTTTTTCGGGAAAAACGCCGGTTTGTGCATAAGCTTCCGCCGCCGCGATTTCGACCTTCAAGTAGTACCCGAACTTCGACTGCTCATCCCAAATCTTTTTCATTTCTTCACGTGAATACCGGTTTATCATGTCTGTATTATATCACAAATATTTATGATATAATCTATTTATGCCGATAATCTTAGACGGAAAAAAGTTAAAGGAAAAAATACTGGCCGACCTGAAAACCAGAGTGGACGCAAGACCTGAAAAACCGGCGCTGGCGGTTATTCTTGCCGGAGACGACCCTGCAAGCAAAATTTATGTGGGCAGCAAAGAAAAGACAGCGCAAAGCTTAGGGATAAATTCCGTTGTGCTGAACTACCCTGCGGATGTTGCCGAAAAAACCCTCTTGGATAAAATTAACGACCTGAACAATGATGAAAATATTACTGCAATTCTGGTACAGCTGCCTTTGCCCAAACATATTAACAAAAATAATATAATCAATGCGATTTGTCCCCGGAAGGATGTTGACGGCTTTACTCCCGAGAATGCCGGCATGCTGTTTTCCGGCCAGAAACCTTATGCTTATCCGTGTACCCCGCGCGGGATTTTGCTGCTTTTGGACGAATACGGCATAGAACCCGAAGGAAAACATGTTGTGGTTGCCGGGCGTTCAAATATTGTGGGCAAGCCTGCCGCGCAGATGTTTTTAAACAGAAATGCAACGGTAACAATCTGCCACAGCCGCACTAAAAATCTTGCCGAAATAACAAAAACAGCCGATATTCTGGTATCTGCGGTCGGGGCGAAGATTATAAAGGAAAACATGTTAAAGCCTGGCTGTGTTGTTGTTGACGCCGGAATATTCAAAGATGAAAACGGTAAAATAACGGGAGATGTCGACTTTGAGGCGGTTTCTACAACTGTTTCCCACATAACGCCGGTTCCGGGAGGAGTCGGACCGATGACAATTGCAACGCTTATGCTTAACACAGTGGAGCTGTTTGAGGGACAGATAAATTAGTTAATAGTAAACAGGAAAGAGGGAACAGCAAAGGATTACCACAGCCCGCCTTAACCTCTCTGTCATGCTGGACTTGTCTTGGATTATTCGCAGTTCGCAGAAGTGTGCTCACTTAGACGAGTTTCGGGCTTTGCCCTCCACTCTTGCGAAAATCCGCTGTTTCAGCATCTGCCTTCTGTACTGGGAAGTGAAGCTTAATTGCCCCCTCACCCCAAACACTAAGCTCAACCTGCAGTTTCGCTAAGTGTTTGCACCCTCTCCCGTATGGAGAGGCATTCAACGGTTCCCTCTTTCCTGTTTACTATTTACTAATCAATTACCACGGGTAGTCGTCTTTAATCTCCCATCCGTCGTTCATTATTAAAGCTGAACACCAGTAGCCGGATTTAGTTTTGTTGCACGAGTCGTTATGATTTGTTCCGATTATTTTGTCATGGCTATATTCACCATAAGAGTATTGCGCAGGTATGCCTTTTCCTCCTACCGGCTGTAATCCATGTACAGGCGAACAGAAAAATAAAAAAGTATCTCTGCCTATTTGATTAGGCTTAGCTAATCCGTTTACATCAAGGCCAACCCATAAACCGTTATCAGCAGTGCTATTTAAGTTTAGCGTAACCATTGCTCCGTCTAACAAGAAAAAACTGGTAGCATTAGCCCCTGTAAATGTTGTTCCCGTATAATTACTTCCGTTCAGCAGCTTCCGCTGAACCTTACTGCTTAACGAGGTATTATCTAATTCTTCTGTATATTGTACAAAATCTTTTATATATGTTTCAAAAAAATCATGCCCCTTTAAGGTAACATTCCAATCGACAATGGGTCCATTTTCCGCTTCAGAAAGCTTTATTGCCTGTTGAACAATACTATATGCCTTTTTCAAGCGTGTTATAGTTTCTGCCTTTTTATAATTAGTAATCAATGCCGGCATGGTCATAGCGGCAACAACTCCGATTATGCCGAGAGTTATCAATACTTCCGCGAGTGTGAAAGCTGTTCTCTTAATTTTCATATAACATCTCCTCTTTGACAAAACTATCATGTATTATGACCATATTAACATGTAGAAGATAATTTGTCAATATTATAAGATTAACTTGCATTATGAGAAGAAAACCAACAGAATTAGCTAAAAAATTTGGCATGAAAATTCGTATAGAACGTGTTAAGCTGGGAATGTCGCAGGAAAAACTTGCCGAAGCTGCTAACCTTACGCGCAATACGGTAAGCGCATTGGAACGCGGAGAAAATTCTCCAACGCTTGAAACCATTGCCGTTTTTGCAAAAGCTTTTAATCTGGATTTGCCTAAAATGCTGGAGTTTAATTTTTAACAGAGAAGAAAAATTCAACCCTCCGTCAGAGACTAGGGGTTAAGGACTGGAAACCAGTATTTTCAACGCTATTCTGTATCCCTCTCGGGAGAGGGTACAAACACTTAGGCAGTGTCACATTAAATATAAAAACATAATGCTGAGCGTCACGTCATCCTGAACTTGTCTTGGATTATCGGCGTTCGGCCGGAGTAACGTCCGGCCTCACATGGGGCTTTCAGCCCCGCCGAAATCCGCTGTTTCAGGATCTGTCCACCGATAAAAATATACAACCTCTATAAGGTTTTCTTCAATGTAAAGATAGACAGATGCCAGAACAAAATTGAGAAGATAGTGCTATTTGCCAAGTGCCAGATCCTGAAACAAGTTCCACAACTGTCCCGTTAAAATTATGAGGTTATCTGGAATGCGAATTGTAGCTGGTTCGGGTTTTTTCAGCGTTTTTGTCCGTAATCTCTCATTTTTAAATTCATAATTATTAGTAAAAAACATTCAACAACCTCCACGTCACCCTGAACTTGATTCAGGGTCTATCAGTTTAATTGAAATTGATAGATTCCGGGTCAAGCCCGGAATGACGCTGATACGATAGATTTCAGCATGACGGAGAGGCATTGAAGTTCAAAGGATTTTAACGGGACAGTTGTGGAAACAAGTTCAGGATGACAGGGAGGTTAAGGCGGGCTGTGACAATCCTTTGCTGTTCCCTCTTTCCTGTTTACTATTTACTAATTTAGCTATCCCTCCAGCCCTCTTATTCACCTAATCACTTATTCACCTATTCACTCCTATTAACTATTTACTAACCCCTATTTACTCATATATAACGAATTGTAACAGTATATACTTTTTATATATAAAATTTGTCAATTTTTTGCTGCTGGACTTTTTTATAATAATAAAGGTATAATAATAACTATGGATGAAAAACGTAAATTAACGGTAATAGAAAAAACAGATGAAAAAATCGGCGAAACTCCTAAAAAAACCGCTCGCCAAACCAATCCTATCGCAAAAAAACTTCTCAGGTTTCATCATAATGAAATAGCTAAATTCTCCGTGAAGGATTTGTTTAAAAGTTAGTATGTATGCATTGAAAAAACAAATTTATCAGGATTTTTCAAAAACACAAAAGTCCGCTTTGTGTAATTTTTTGCGTGCGCTGGTGAAAAAATCTCCCGGTAATGCGCTTGAAAGATTTGTAGAAGATGAAAAATACTATCTGGAACAAGGCAGTTCAAGGTTTGGGTTTTTGGCGGACGTTATTGATGATGAACGGTTTTTGAAAGATACCGCGCTCTTTATTAACGGGTGTAAGAAGTTTTACGAATACAAAAAGTCGCAGGAACCTTTAATTCAGGCGCAAAAAGCTTATGAAAAACAAAAACGGCAATTTCTTAAAGAATTAAAAATGAAAAGCGAAGCTCCGACCGGAAAACAGCTTAAGTATTACGGAAGCTTGTGTAAAAAATATAATATTGTTAAAATGAGTGAAGAAGAAATGACAAAATTTTCCTTAAAGGAAGAAATTTCAAGGATTTTGAATGAATATACCGGAAATAGTTAAAATACTTACCGACGGCGGAATAGAGCAAAATGAAGCGAATATTGAAGTAAGAATGTTGATTGAACATTTTTGCGGGCTTTCGGCAATGGACATTCTTTTGGGCAAAAAGCTCGATTATAGTAAGCTTGCAGAAGTCAAAGAAAAAGCGGAGCTTCGCGTTCGTACAAAGCGTCCGATTCAGCATATAACAGGCTTTGCACACTTTATGGGGGAGCGTTTTATCGTAAATCCTAATGTCTTAATCCCCCGTGACGAAACGGAGCTTCTTGTGCGCAAGGCAATTCAGATTATTAAAGAGAATAATTTTAAGACAGCGCTTGACGTGGGGACAGGTTCGGGCTGTATTGCCTGTATGACGGCAAAATTTACCAATTGCCGGATAACGGGTCTTGATATTTCTTCGGACGCGCTCAACGTTGCTCTTGATAACGCAATGAGGCTTAATCTTAATAACAAAGCGGTTTTCAGGAAGTCGGATATTTTTTCAAATGTCAGAACCGGTGAAACTTTTGATATTATAATCTCAAATCCGCCGTATATTCCGCCTCATGAGGCTTATAATCTGCAAAAAGAAGTAAAATTTGAGCCGCCGCAGGCGCTTTTTACAAGAGACGAATCCGGGATGGAATTTTATGAGAAAATTACTATACAAGCGCCTTCGGTTTTGAACAGGGGCGGGTATTTGCTGTTTGAGCTCGGCAAGGGGCAGGCTAAAGACGTTAAATCAATCATGGGCTATAACGGGTTTGAGAGCATGGAAATTACAAATGATTTGGCGGGAATTGAGCGGGTAATCTGCGGGAAACTGTGTTGTTAGTTGATAGGGTTGAACGGTTGAATAGTTGAAGGGTTGAAAGGTTTAATTCCTTCTCCCTTTGGGAGAAGGTGGTACGCAGTACCGGATGAGGGTTTTATTGAAATTAGTAAATAGGGGTAAATAGTGAATAGGAATGAGGAAACAGGGAAGAGGAACTCGCGTCATTCTGAGCATCATCCTGTTTTACTATTAACTAATTTAGCTATCCCTCCAACCCTCTATACCTCTTAATCACCTAATTTATTAAGAAAACTACACAGAGCGCCAATTGTAACGATTTGTAAAAATAATTTTAAAACAGTTGCAAAATAGCGGATAATGCCTTATAGGATAGGATAGGATAGGATAGGAGCCACTACTGTCAATATTTTCCGGCTTTTCGGTTTTAATTATATGTAGTAGTTAAAATTGAAAGGTAAGGTCTATATGTTCGGTGTTGAAAAAATTAATGGTTACAATGTTCAAAAATTACCAGACGGCAAATACAGTGTTGCTGTGAATAATGGTAATTGCGGCGCTTGTGTTATGACGGGAGAACAATTTGATATGTTTGTTAAAGAGCAAAAACAAAATCAAGAGTTAACAAAAGAGGAAATGTTATTATTAGCTAACCCTCTTACGGCTATGTTTACAGCACCTTTGTTGGCAAATCAGGGGAAGATTGATAGAATGTCGGCATTGACAATAACAATGAACCCTCTTCTAGCACCTGGAATAGCATGTGGATTACAAAAGAAAAGTAAAAAATAACGTCAATCCGTGACTATTAGTCGAAAACGTAAGATATAATCGCCGCTTCGCGGGCGCCCCGGAATAATTAATAAAAAATAAATTTTTCTTGTTAATTTCTCTTGATAGCTTATAATATTATCAGGAGCGAAATTATGACCAAGAAAAATAACCCTTTTAACAAAGATTTGCAAATACAAACGGAAGAAACCGCCGAAACCGCGCAGGTTGAAGAAAATCCTGACGGGAGCGGGCTTCAGGAGAAGTTTGACGATTTAAACCGTCAGTATATAAGGCTTGCTGCGGATTTTGACAATTACCGCAAAAGAACGGACGCCGAACGGGAAGACCTTTTAAAATACGGCACCCAAAGCGCCATGACAAAACTTATAGAAGTTTTGGATAATTTTGAACGCGGCGCAAAAGCTCTGGAAGATGTTAACGAGTGCGAACAGGCTAAAGAAAGTTTCGGCCTTGTTTATAAGCAGACATTGGAGACGCTGCAAAAACTGGGTATGGAGATTATTGAGACGGACGGCAGGGAATTTGACCCGAATTTTCATGAGGCTGTAATGCAGACTCCGACGGGTGATTACCCGGAACACACAATTATAAACGAGCTGCAAAAAGGGTATAAATACGGGGACAAGGTTTTAAGACCGGCGCTGGTAAATGTGGCGACGCACGGGGAATAATCCGGGACAGTTAGGGAAAAATAATGACAGACTACTATGAGATACTGGAAGTATCAAAAGAAGCGACAAAAGAGGAAATAAAAAATGCATTCAGGAAAAAAGCAAGGACGTTACATCCTGATGTTAATAAGTCGCCGGACGCCGGAGAGAAGTTTAAAGAACTTGGCAAGGCTTACGAAACCCTGTCGGATGATAATAAACGCGCTACTTATGACCGTTACGGAGAGGACGGCTTAAAGGATGCCGGGTTTGATACGGGCGGGCCGTTCGCCGCAGGTTTTGGGGATTTGAATGAAATTTTAAGTTCTTTAATGAGCGGCATGGGCTTTGGCGGCAATTTTGCCCATTTTGGTTTTGGCGGGCATGACACTGCGGGTGACGACTTGCGGCTTGATATAGAAATAGAATTTGAACAGGCGGTTTTCGGGGTTAACAGGGAAATTAAATTTGAACACTTGGAGACCTGCCCTTCATGTCACGGAACCGGCGCTGAAAAAGGCTCACGTCCGGTTACCTGCCCTAAATGTCATGGTTCGGGCCAGGTCAAACAGGTTATGCGGACTCCGCTCGGTTCGTTTGCGCATATTACGATGTGCCCTGAATGTGCCGGCTCGGGTCAGGTGATTAACAACCCCTGTAAGGATTGCAGAGGCTGCGGCAGAGTGAGAAAAGAGAAAACGGTTGAAATAAGAATTCCTGCGGGTGTGGATAATATGTCAAAAATCCGGCTTTCGGGCGAAGGCGATGCGGGCTTAGACAGCGCTCGGGCGGGGGATTTGTTTGTGGTAATCCATGTTAAGCAGTCGGATTATTTTAAACGCGACGGCAATAATATTTTCACCGGACTGGAAATAACTCCGGCTCAGGCGGTTTTGGGCGATGAAGTTTCGGTGAGAACTCTGGACGGCGAAACAAAAGTTCACATTCATGCGGGCATTCAAAGCGGGAATTCCGTAAAAATAAGAAATGCCGGCGTTCCGTTTCTTTCAAAACCATCGCATCGCGGTGACCATGTTATAATAGTTTCAGTAAGAATTCCGACTCACTTGTCGGAAGAAGAAAAAAATCTGTACAGAAAACTTCATGAGATTAACGGCGGCGGAAAAAAGCCTCAAACAACTTTGAAAGATAAAATAAAAGGAGCGTTTAATGCGTAAGCTGCTTATTTTGTTAATAATAATAATAACAGTAACATCTTCGGCGGTTTTTGCCGCAAAAATTCCCGAAGATGTTAAACAATATGTTAACGGAGTTTTTCCGGGTACTAACTTCCGCTTTGACGGGGTGGTTATTCTGCCGGATAACACGATTTATCTGCCTTTATTTCCGGCGAAGATTATTAATCCCGAAAAACTTGAAACTAAACAGACAATTCCCGAACAAAAGACATTAAATGCAAAACCGGAAATAGTTATTTTCAACAATGATTTTGTTTTGCTGAAAGTTATTACGGACTCAAAAGGCCAAAGAACGGTTTATTACATGCAAAACCCTCCGCCGGAAGTTAAATCGGGCCTGCTTCCGCAGGATATGCTTGTTCCTGCGGGGCTGGTAATCCCCGAAAACCTCAAAGGTATTATCGGGAACCTTGAAATAGGACGCGCGCAAGACCCGTCTATTAAAGTGACCGTGAATACAAAACCCGGATTTAACACGCTGGCAAATATTGAACAGCTGCGCGATAAGACTTTTTATATAGCAACTTCCTATAATAAAAATATTCAGGTTGTCAATCAGGGCAGTAAAACTCCTGAATATATGCTTGCTCAGAAAAATATTCCTATTAATATAAAACCGTTTGATGATAAATTCCTTCTGGTTACCTCTTATGAAAAGCGGTCTTTGGACGTAATTTCGCTTCAGGATGACCGGGTGATTAAGCAGATTGATTTCAAAACACAGCCGGACGAGATTATTGTGGATAGCCCGAATAAACTGGCTTACATCTCAAGCGCGGAAGACTCAAGCATTTATGTCGTAAATCTGGAGACCATGACGCTTTTGAGACAGATTAAAATTAACGGCATGTGCGAGAAAATTACTCTGAGCAAGGACGGCGCAAAATTATTTTATTTTGATAAAAAATCCCGTGATATTTGGGCGGTTGAACTCAATAACAATTATCTTCTGAAAAATATCGGGAAATTCCCGAATGTTTCAAAAATTTTATACGCGAATGACAAACTCTACGTTACAAGCCGTACAAAAAACAGACTGGCAATAATTGACTATAAAACAGCCGGACTTATTGCGGAAATTTCCGTTTGCGAAAAGCCGATAGATATGGCTTTTTACGACAATGACTTATTTATACTCGGAGCGGCGGAAAATATTATTCAGGTTCTTGACGCCCGGACTGACAAGATAACAGATGATATTTATCTGAATACTAACGGATTTTCCACTAAGATTTATCAGATTAATGATACGGAAATCGCGGTTGTTACGGATACTAAAGCAGCCATGTACACGGTTTTTGACCTGAAAACCAAGCAGGTTTTGCGCACTAACCCGCTTGATGTTCCCGTAAGCTCCATTGCTGTTACGAAAAAAGTCCAAAAGATTAATAAGTAAAAGGAGTGAAATGCAGGAAATACTTGCAAAGCTGGAAACTTCCCAAAAAGAATTCTGGAATATTTCCCGCGTAACAGGCCGGTTCCTGAATATTCTGGTGCGCGAAGCAAATGCTGAAAACGTGCTTGAAATCGGGACTTCCAACGGGTATTCGGGAATATGGCTGGGGTCTGCCGTGAGGAGAACCGGCGGAAAGCTTATCACAATTGAATACTGGGAAAAACGGCTTTCTATCGCAAAGGAAAACTTTATAAAATGCGGGCTTGCAGATTATATAGAAGCGATTCAGGGGGATGCAATTGAGGTTTTGAACGCTTTGCCGGCGGACTATACGGCTGATTTTGTCTTTATAGATGCGAATAAATCCCAGTATTTGCAGTATTTTGAAATTATTGATAAGCATCTAAAACCCGGCGGTATTATCGCATGCGACAATGTTTTATCGCACAAAGAGAAATGCAGGCCTTTTATTGAAACTGTTAATGCCCGTCCTGATTATTACAATGTAATTTTAGACCTTCCGGCAGGATTGTCTCTGGCAAAGAAATTAGCTGTTAAGTGTGATTAGGTGACTAAGTGAATAGGTGAATAGGAAAGAGGGAACAGGAAAGAGGAAACAGCTGAATTCCTCTCCTTACAGGAGAGGAAGAATTTCTTAACGAACGTGTGAGTTATTCAGGTGAGGTGGCGCAAAACAGAATAAATCTCGGGTAGAACACAGGTCATGGCTAACCGCATTCAGCCTGCCCCCTCACCCCCAAACCCTAAACTCAACCTTCGGTTTCGCTAAGTGTTTGCACCCACTCCCGCATGGAGAGGGGCAGGCTGAGCCTGCACTTTCTCCCGTCCCGTCATGCTGAACTTGTTTCAGCATCTGCGCATGACAAAAGCACATCATAACCTATACAAGAAAGGCCGGATTGTTTCAGGTTCTGACCACCGGTAAAATATTCAATACAGTTTTACTTCCCCGTACAAAAGGCAGATCCTGAAACAAGTTCAGGATGACAGGGAGGTTAAGGTGGACTGTGGCAATCCTTTGCTGTTCCCTCTTTCCTGTTTACTATTAACTAATTTTAGCCATACCTCAAGTCCTCCATACCTCTTATTCACCCAATTTATTAATAAACCTTAACAAAACCTCCAATTGTAACGAATTGTAAAAATAATTTTAAAACAGTTGCAAAATAGCGGATAATGCCTTATAGGATAGGATAGGATAGGATAGGAGCCCCTATTGTCAATATTTTCCACCGAATTGTTTTTATAAAAATACGGGATATTTAATTTAAAACACTAAAGGGGAAAAATAATGACAGGAGAAATTACACCGCAGACTTTAACGATAAAAAAAGGTCAAGGCCTTACGTACGCGCTTTTAGATTTGGTAAAAGCACAGAAAATGGAAATGTCCGACGGAAAAATTACGCTTGCAGAGTGGAATGCAACGATTGATAAACTTGTAGAAATCCAACAAGCACG
>JAISCP010000140.1 GCA_031265495.1 Heliobacteriaceae bacterium
TAAGCGGTTATAAAACAACAGAAACGTTTGTAGAAGAATTAAAGAAACATCTGAAAATATTACAGGTGTGTGACACAGACCCATCAGGCTGTTTTGCCCCTGCAATAACCAACAGTGACAGCAGTGAAACATTAGCGGAAACAAAAGATTTAAAGAATTCAAGCGACTTAGGAAGAAATTGGGGCACAAAAGCCTTAGGCATAGGTCTGATAAACGGTTACACAGCAATATTATCTTATAACCCTGATTGTCCGGTATTGGATATAGGAGCGCCGGGCGCACAAACAACCTCATGTTTAAGCTTAATCTATGACATAAACGGAAAAGCAAAACCGAATAAGTTAAACAAAGATATATACACATTAAATACAAACCTATGCATAAAGGCAGGGAGCTTATGTGTCTCGCCGTCAAATGTAACATACAGCCCGATAGACACTTGTGACGATCCTGAGTATGATCCAGAGTGTACATCCGCAAAGTCGTGCCGGGCTGATTTTTGTGGAAATAACTACTGGGCAGGGGCAATGAAAGCCTGTAAAGAAATAGGCATGGTTCTTCCAACGCCGCCTGAACTAAACAGCTTGCTCCCCTACGCCCATAAGTTGAACATGTCAGGCTATTACTGGGCTTCAGGTTACCATACCTATACGACCGCGGGAATGAGCCACATAGGGTGGCAGAACTTTCCTAATGGTGGTGGCGGCAACGCCACCCACAAGAACAACTCAAATATGTTCGTTCGGTGTGTGAAGTGATAAATAGGGTTGAAAGGTTGAATAGTTGAACGGTTAAACGGTTGAATAAATCTCGGGTAGAGCACAGCGTTTTGAGTGCAGCCTGCCCTTCCGGGAGAAGAGATTAAACCGTTCAACTAACTTAGCTATCCAGCCCTCCATACCTCTTATTCACCTTCTCTCGCCGCGTCATTGCAGCGCGTTAGCCCGACGCGGCAATCCGGTAAATTCAACGTTTTGACTGGATTGCTTCGTCGCTTGCCGTGCAAGCTCCTCGCAATGACATTATCAATAAAACCCTCATCCGGGGCACCTTCTCCCAGAGGAAAAAACATACTATACGTTATTTTTCGCTCTTTCCCGTTTTATTAACCAGCGCAGCGTCGTGAACCCGCAATGCAAAATACGGCTTGTCCCTGCCCTGCTCTTTTAAAAACAGCACAAATGTGTCGTCAAAATAGAATTTTCTCGGTTTTAATTCCTGAGGAATTAAGATTGACTTTGCGGTAGCAATTGCCGCTTCGCTTTTCAGCTTAACACCCTCGTTATTCATTTTAAAATCAACCGTTTCCAAAGCTGTATTAATTATCAGACCTTTTGTATGCTTAATTTTTCTCCCGCAAAGCTCATCAAACGATTTTAAAGCATACAAATTAATATCCGGAACTTTCAACTCGTCTTTCGGGGCAAAACCTTTAAAGCCGTCATATTCTTCAGCAGTCATCGCCGTGTATAATTTATCAAAAGTTTCATCCTTGCGGGTTCTGTACAAGTAAAGCTCGTCCCTGCCTTCCGTTCTTATTTTAAGCGCAAAATCATCCGCCGAGTTATAGAACAACACACTTATCTGATCCCGCAAATTGCCTTTGCTCTTATTATTTATGCCGAAATATTGAATTTTTTCCCGATTTTTGCCGAACTTTTCCTGCTTTAACTTATCAAACGGTACGAGAAACTTAAAATCTTTTTTAAGCATTGCATAAACAAGATATTTTCCCGTTGCCGGCGTCCAGTCTATCATACCCAAAATATCGCTTGTTTCGTTGAATTTTTCTTTAATTGCCGTTTCAATTTGCGCTTTCAGGTCAGGTGAAATCGCACCGTAAGTTTTATAATAAGAACTTTCGGAAAGCCGGTCCGCTGTAAAATCCCGCTTATTCAACTCTTCCGCAAGTTTGGATTTTCCGCCCCGAAATTGAACCGGGCCTTTTACAATTCCGTCCGAAAAATCATTCCAGACAAGCTGAAATGTTCCTACCCAAACCCTGTCCTGTTGTTCGGATTTAGAACTCATCAGCGGCAGAACATCCAGAGCAAACGCACAGCCCGAACACATAACAAAAATTAACAACAGCGTAATTATTTTTTTCATAATATCTCTCCTTATATATTCAGGAACTTCATAAAACTTTTCCAGAATCCTTTTGAATTGTTCTCATGCGGAATATTTGCGCTCTCGTAATATTCCTCATAAATATTGATTATATTATCCGGTAAATCTTCGCCTTTTTCAAGCAAATGCGAGATAAACTCGACATAATCGTCCTGTTCTTCCTTGTACAGCGGGTCGCGGCGGCGCAAGTCCTCGTCAGCTTCAAAATGAACAAGCGCATGGTAAGCGGCTTCAATACTTTTGTCCGCGCTGTCTTTCGGAAACCGCAAAACAGCTTCCCGGGCGGAAATTCCGCCGGTCAAAACCTGCCTGATTAAAGAGGCTGTGAGTTTTCTGTTTTCCTCGTAATTGTTCATTAAACCAAAAGTTTACACTCTGTCTCAACAAATCTTAACAGCTCTGAGCAGTCACCGCCGAAGAATTGTTCAAGAAGTGTGTTCACGGATTCCGCAATCGTTTCGGTTCTGCTCATAACCGCTTTATAGAAAAACTTTTTGCCGGATTTGTAACGCACAAGAACAGATTTTGCGACCAGTCTGTCCATTACTGTTTTAATAGTTGTATAAGCCCGTTTAATTCCCTGGCGCGAAAGGTCATCAACAACGTCCTGAATTGAAATATCTGCATCATCATTTTCCAAATTCCAAAAAGAATTCAAAATATCAATTTCCAATTTACCGCACACCATTATTTTTATTCCTTTCAAGTTAATCCATCAGGGCTTTCTGCTATAAGTGTAACATAAAAACGCGGAATTTCAAGCTCTTATAACAGAAACTTAACAATTAATATTACGATATGCTGAGGGGACAGCGTTAACAAATTATTGTTTCGTCGTTGCTGTACATGTTAAACAATTAGCAGGTTGGGAAAATTACCCTCCCCTTGAGGGGAGAGTGTTAACTTTTTATTGCTTTGTCATTGCGAGGACGAATGTAATGAGGACGAAGCAATCCAGTCAAAAACGTTGAATTTACTGGATTGCCGCGTCGGGCTTACGCCCTCC
>JAISCP010000013.1 GCA_031265495.1 Heliobacteriaceae bacterium
CCGACGCGGCAATCCAGTAAATTCAACGGTTTTGACTGGATTGCTTCGTCCTCATTACATTCGTCCTCGCAATGACAAAGCAATAAAAAGTTAACACTCTCCCCTCAAGGGGAGGGTAATTAAACTATTCAACTCTATTTCCTATTCACTAACCACTATTTACTAAACTTTGTTAACTTTTGTTTCAGATTTTAATATCTACTGGCAAAAAAAATTTTCCCGGACTATTATTAATCAATTACATAATAACAAAAAAAAAGAGGTTAATAATGCAAATTAATAAGATATCGTCTTATATCCCAAACTTTAAAGGCGTTTTCAGGCTGGATGATCGTACGCTTGCAAACCCGCTGATGACCTGTGATGATATTTATAGCGAAGACGAGCGTGGTCGTCGTGGGTGTATAGTTGCGGATTTGATGATGAAGTTTAATGCGCCTAATGCTCCGTTTAGAAGCGGATGCTTGTATCAAGATGAAGATAAAGGCAGATGGTACATAATTGTTCCTCCAAGACAAGATATGTATGTGAAGAGTTTTGCTCAGCAACACAACCTTTATATTACATACAACAATAGTAGTAATGACAATAATTCTAATAGTAATCCTTTTCTTAATAAAATATACAAGACAACAGCCAATAATTTCAATTACGACAGGACATCTGAAAATGTTGACGAGCAAACAAAAGAAGACTTGAGAAAGCTCGAATTCAAAGCCATTGAGAATTTAACGATTAAACCTTTCTTTTTTAATAAGAAACGCTTTGAATCCGACGCGATAACAACAGAACTTCACGACAGCATAATGAAATTAGAATCCGAAGATAAGACGATGATGCAAAAAAGGAACCAAGTTCGGGTTGAATTGTCTGCGGTTGAGCTTGAGCAAATTATAAAAGATTGCGCTGACAAGCACAGTGAAGATCCATTTGAGGTAGCGCGAAAATTAGAGATGTATCCATGGAATGAGGATATGCCTTGGCCAAGAACCCAGGAGGAGATGGAAAAGAGTTATGCGAAAATGAAGGAGGAGTTTAGGGAGGAGAAGGACAGAAGAAGGGCTGCCGAAGACAATGATAAAAGAGTTTCTGAGACGTGGAATAATATTGCTATATCGAATATGTATTGGCCTGATTTCTGATTTCCCGTAACAACTCCTATGCTTTATTGTTAACGCCTGATTTAGCAACGATTTCGGCTTCAATGTTCGCCGGAACCTGCTCGTAGCAGCGGAATTCCATTGAGAAAGTCCCGCGTCCCTGCGTTTTTGAACGGATGTCCGTAGCATAACCGAACATTTCAGCAAGAGGCACAACAGCGTTGATTTTTTGGATACCAATTCCTTCAATGATTTCCATACCTTCAACACGCCCTCTGCGTGATGAAATATCACCGATAATATCGCCGGTGTTTTCTTCGGGAACTTCAATTTCTACTTTCATCATAGGTTCCAGAATACAAGGTTTTGCTTTTCTTGCACCCTCTTTCATTGCCATAGAACCCGCAATTTTGAACGCCATTTCCGAAGAGTCCACATCGTGGTAAGTTCCGTCATACAGCGTAACCTTAACGTCAATCATCGGAAAGCCCGCTATAATCCCGCCTTCAAGCGCTTCTTCCATACCTTTTCTTGAAGGTTCAATGTATTCTTTCGGAATTGAGCCGCCGACTATTTTGTTTTCAAACACAAAGCCTTCATTTTCGCCGGCAGGTTCAATTTTAACCTTAACATGCCCGTACTGGCCGCGTCCGCCGGATTGACGGATAAATTTGGAATCCTGATCCGCAGTTCCGCGTATGGTTTCGCGGTATGCAACCTGAGGTTTGCCGACATTCGCGTCCACTCTGAACTCACGCAGCAGTCTGTCAACAATAATGTCCAGGTGAAGTTCACCCATGCCGGAAATAATCGTCTGGCCTGTTTCAGGGTCGGATTTAACCTGAAATGACGGGTCTTCTTCCGCAAGTTTCTGGAGCGCAATACCCATTTTATCCTGGTCTGCCTTTGTTTTCGGCTCAATCGCAACCGAGATAACCGGCGTTGGGAACGTCATTTTTTCCAGAATAATAGGCGCTTTTTCGTCGCACAAAGTATCGCCCGTTGTGGTGTCTTTTAAGCCGACTGCCGCACAGATGTCGCCTGCATAGACTTCCGTAATTTCATTTCTCTGGTCTGCCTGCATTTGTACAAGTCTTGAAATACGTTCCTTCTTGCCGTTTGCAGCGTTCAGAACGTAAGAGCCGGAAGACAGCTTACCCGAGTAAACCCGCATGAATGTCAAGCGCCCGACATAAGGGTCTGTCATAATTTTAAAAGCAAGCGCGGCAAACGGTTCGTTGTCGTCTGAGTGTCTTTCTATTTTTGTTCCGTCCTCAAGTTCGCCTTCAATTGCCTTAACGTCAACAGGAGACGGCATATAATCAACAACAGCGTCGAGCAGCAGTTGAACGCCTTTATTTTTAAAGGCCGTACCACAGGTTACCGGAACGATTTTATTTTCGCAAACCGCTTTTCTCAGGCCTGCTTTTAATTCTTCAACTGAAGCTTCCTCGCCTTCCAAAAATTTCATCATTAAGTCATCATCAAATTCGGAAACAGCTTCCACAAGCTTCGCTCTGTATTCAACCGCTTTATCGGCAAGGTCAGCGGGAATTTCTTCGACTTTAATATCAGTACCTAAATCATTTGTGTAAATATGCGCTTTCATGGTTAAAAGGTCAACAATACCTTTCATCTGGTCTTCCGCGCCGATAGGAAGCTGGATAGGGTGGGCATTTGCGCCTAAACGGCTTTTCACCTGCTCCACTACGCGGTAGAAATTCGCGCCGGTTCTGTCCATTTTGTTTACGAAAACCATTCTCGGAACTTCATATCTGTTTGCCTGTCTCCAGACTGTTTCAGACTGGGACTGAACCCCTCCGACCGCACAAAACACCGCAACCACACCGTCTAAAACGCGAAGCGAACGTTCAACTTCAATTGTAAAGTCAACGTGTCCCGGAGTATCAATAATATTAACCTGATGGTCTTTCCAGAAAGAAGTAACCGCAGCGGACTGGATTGTAATCCCGCGTTCGCGCTCTTGTTCCATGAAGTCTGTTACCGCTGCGCCGTCATGAACTTCCCCGATTTTATGCGTTTTGCCTGTATAAAATAAAATACGTTCTGTTGTAGTGGTTTTGCCTGCATCGATGTGCGCTGCAATCCCGATATTTCTAATCCTTGCTAACGGAGTCTTTCTTGCCATTTTCTCTATCCTTTATAAATTGTTTCTAACAGCAACATTATCGCACAAACAAATATTAAGTAAAGAGGAGTGAATAGGTGACTAGGAAATAGAGTTGAAAGGTTGAATGGTTTAAGGGTTGAACAAATCTCGGGTAGAACCCGGTGTTTTGGGTGCAGGCTCAGCCTGCCCCTCTGGGAGAAGGTGCCCATAGGGCGGATGAGGGTTTTATTGATAACGTCATTGCGAGAAGCTTGCATGGCAAGCGACGAAGCAATCCAGTCAAAACAGTGAATTTACCGGATTGCTTCGTCGGGCTGACGCGCTGCAATGACGCGTTGGGAGAAGGTGATTAGATGAATAGGAGATTAAGAGGTATAGCTAAATTAGTTGAATGGTTGAACAGTTGAATAAATTTTGGTTATTCTAGCTCAAAGGTACTTTTTTGAACTCAATTTCATAATGCATCACACCCGCAAGATACTTAGCTTCAGTGTATTTCAGGGTATTTTGGCGTAATTTTTTGGAAAGGCTGTCAGCAGTATACGCTTTGCCTGTTTTAACAGTCAACTCAGACAGCTGTTTAAGGGTCAAATTCTCTCTGAGTAATAATTTTCGTATATCTTCATTCGCACTCATAGCGAACATAATAACAAATATTGACAGCGGCAAGCAATTTTGTTATTATATAAGCATATTTATGCTTATTAAAGCAGAAATATACTTTCAATGTAAAGATGGGGGAAAAGATGAACAAAGCATTTACTATGGCAGAGGTTTTAATAACATTGGGTATAATCGGCGTTATAGCCGCAGTTACCATGCCGGCGCTGATTTCTAATTACCAAAACAAAGCTGTCCTTTCCCAATTTTGGAAGGCTTATTCTTCAGTATCTAATGCCTATAATTTGATTTTAAATGAAGACGGACCGTACACGACATGGGGGTATAATAATAAAACCGGCGCCGATTCCGATGCTATATCAGAAAAATTCTCCAAACACATGAATTTTATAAGAACTTGCGGTTACGCAGCTAAAGATTGCTGGTCAAATACGTATAAAACTTTGAACGGCGCCGTCTGGAACCTTAACACCTGGGAATCTCAAGCCGTACTTAACGATGGTGCATTAGTATACTTTAAATCATTCTCTGAATATAGCGGCTTTACTATTGATGTAAATGGTGATAAAAGACCAAATACACTTGGAAAAGATGTATTTCAATTCTTTATAACAGACAAGGGAATTTATCCTCAAGGTGCTCGTGATTGCGCGTTCTTGGTGGATAGTGTCTACTGCAATCCTGATGCTGTTGTAGAAGGGTGTACCGGCACAAATACAAACGGCTCCAATTGTGCTGCGTGGATAGTATCAAATAATAATATGGATTACCTGAAATGTCCCGGACAGCTTTCATGGAGCCGGAATGTTTGTCCGTAAACAAAAAGCGGGACGGGAAAATCCAGGTGAAGGGGGGCACAATGACGCAAAGCTTATGACAGGCTTTAACCCTATTCACTAAAGACGTAAGCGCCGTTTCCTCATTCCTATTCGCCTAATCACTTAATAAACAATAAAACCCTCATCCGCCCTCCAGGCACCTTCTCCCAGAGGGAGAAGGGCAGGCTGAGCCTGCACCCAAAACACTGTGTTCTACCCAAGATTTGTTCAACCGTTCAACCATTAAACCCTATTTACTAACTCCTATTTACTATTTACTTTCATGCTATAATTTATCTGCATGGAACGATACATCAGAAACACAATTATTCCCAAAATAGGCGAAGCCGGACAGGAAAAAATCCGCCGCGCTAAGGCGCTGATTTGCGGCGCGGGCGGACTCGGTTCAACGGTTATCGCAAATATGTCCGCTGTCGGAACCGGCACAATCGGCATAGTCGACAACGATGCGCTCGAACTCTCTAACCTTAACCGCCAGTATATCCACAAATTTGAAAATCTCGGCAAGGTTAAAGTTAATTCCGCAAAAGACTGGATAAATGCTTTCAACCCCGAAATTAATGTGAAAACTTACCAAACACGGCTTGACCACACAAATTATGCCGGTATTGTCAAAGACTATGACTTTATAATTGACTGTTTTGATTCTTTTAACTCGAAATTTTTATTAAACGATATTGCCGTGCAAACAGGTAAAACCCTTATACACGGCGGCGTTACGGAGTTTGGCGGACAGGTTATGACGATTTTTCCCGGAAAAACCGCCTGTCTGCGCTGTATTCTTCCGGACGCGGACGAAAATCTTCAGGTCCTGAAAGGCGTGGTAAGCCCCGCTGTTGCAACAATCGCCTCAATTGAGTCTATGGAAGCGTTAAAACTTATCCTTAATTTAGGCGCTCCGCTTGCTAACCGGCTTTTGTGCTTCAACGGGTTAGAAATGACATTCAGAAAATTGAACATTGAAAGGAACGCCAAATGCCCGCTATGCAAAAATATTTAAGATTATACAACCTGCCGCTGGAAGAATTAATTGAAATGTCTTCCAAAATTACAAAAGAAAACTTTAACAATGAAGTTGAATTTTGTTCCATAATAAGCGCCAAGACCGGCAAATGCAAAGAAAATTGCAAATACTGCTCCCAGAGCGCCCACAATAAGGCTAAAATTGAAGTTCACGACCTTCTTCCGACGGAAGAAGTCCGCAAAGCAGCCATAAGCGCAAGAGACAACGGCGCAACCCGTTTCTGCATAGTAACTTCCGGCACAAAACCCGAAAAACGTGATTTTGACAAAATTATTGAAATGATTAAAGCCGTAACCCAAATCGACGGGCTTCACACATGCTGCTCGCTGGGAATTCTTGATGAAGAACAGGTAAAAGCAATTAAAGAAGCCGGCATAGAACGTTATAACCATAATATCAATACCGCAAAATCATACCATGACAGCATTTGCACCACACACAGCTTTGAAGACCGTATCCGTACAATAAAATTAATTCAAAAATACGGCATAGAAGCCTGCGCGGGTGTGATTATCGGCATGGGCGAAACCCGTGAGCAGCGCATAGAAATGGCATTACAGCTCGCTGAATTAAGTCCCGAATCCGTTCCCGTCAATTTTCTCAACCCGATTGAAGGCACACCGCTGGAAGGTACGGAAGACGCAATCAGCGAAGAAGAAATCCTGCGTACAATCTGCATTTTCAGGATAATCCTGCCCGGCGCGCTTTTGCGCTATGCGGGCGGAAGAACAACACGCTTATCAAAAGATTACCAGAAGCTCGGGATAAAAGCGGGTATTAACGCGCTTCTGGCGGGTAATTACCTTACCACAACCGGTTCGTACGCGGCAGAAGATGTAAAAATGCTTGAAAAAGAAGGTCTGTGCGTATCAAAAGCTTAAGCTGCCATATAGCCGCTGTTTTCTTCATCTGTTATACTCTGTATTATACACATTAAAAACGGGATTAAATCCTTGTTCGCTTCAAAAGTTCCCTCAAATTCATTTGACTCGTCCCATGATAAAGTTCCCGATTTAGACACCAGATTGATGTTTTTATCTTTAATTGAAGTGCTTAGCCAGCCTCTTTTAACCTTAATATTAACCGGCCGGCTTTCAAATGTTCCCGTTAAAAAGGCCGTTGTGCCTTTTACGGAAAAAACCATATTTACCGTTTCACTGCCTATTGTTCCTTCAAACCGGTTTTCTTTATCAAAAATCATACTAACTATTTTACCGTCAATGACTCCGTAAATTTTGTCGGCTCTAAATAAACTGTGCTTTTGAATTAAATTAAATTTTACACCTGCGGCGCTGCCTTTTAACCTTGTTTTTCTCATGCATATCCTCTATATATATCTTGCCCTTGCATTAAAGAATTTAAACATGAAACCGTATTGTTACTTTTACAAAACTAAATACATTACGAATAGGTGATTAAGAGGTATAGAGGGCCGGAGGGATAGCTAAATTAGTGAATAGTAAACAGGAAAGAGGGAACCGTTGAATGCCTCTCCATACGGGAGAGGAAGAATTTCTTAATGAACACACAGTGTGAATTTAGAAATTCAGGTGAGGGGGCGCAAAACAGAATAAATCTCGGGTAGAGTACAGTGTTAAC
>JAISCP010000026.1 GCA_031265495.1 Heliobacteriaceae bacterium
CAGGTTGAGCTTAGTGTTTGGGGTGAGGGGGCGGTCAGGCATACTGCCCCCCTCACCTGAATTTCTAAATTCCCTGTGTTCATTAAGAAATTCTTCCTCTCCCGTATGGAGAGGAAATTATAGATTTTCTGAAACAAGTTCGGAAGGACAGGCTTCTTATCTAAAGGCGGAAAGCCTTGCAGGAAGCCGTCAGAAAGCCCCCCCCCCCCCCGAAAGCGGTGCTACGCCTGCATTACAGCTGTCTTTAATCATTTTATTCATAACCATACCTCCTTCTTTAAATATCCTATCAAATTTTATGCAAATTTGCAAGTAAAAATTTCGGCGCACATAGCAGATTAATTTACCTGAATATCTTTTTCAAATCCAAACAGTGAACTTACGGACTCATCATCGTGAATTCTCGCAATAGCCTGTCCCAAAAGCGGCGCAACAGAAAGCTGCTTTATGTTCGGAGGCATTTGGGATATATTCAGCGGAATTGTGTTAGCCACAATACATTCTTTAATCGGAGCATTAGCAAGCCTTTCCACTGCCGGACCCGAGAATACCGGATGAGCAGCGCATACGTAAATATCACCTGCTCCTTCTTGTTTTAACATTCTTGCGGCTTCACAGATTGTGCCGGCTGTGTCAATCATGTCGTCAAACATTATACAAACTTTGTTTTTAACATCCCCGATTACGTAATTTGCTATTGCTTCGTTGTGTTTGTCGCGGCGTTTGTCGATAATAGCCATTGAGCAACCCAGTTCTTTCGCAAAGTGTCTTGTTCTTTGTACGCCGCCGGTATCAGGGCTGACTGCAGCCATATCGTCAGGGTTAATATTAAGGCTTTTGATATAATTTACAAGAATAGGTGTTGCGTAAATATGGTCAACAAGAATGTTGAAAAATCCCTGAATTTGACCGGTATGTAAATCCATTGCAAGTATTCTGTCCGTGCCCGCCGTTGTCAGTAAATCCGCAACGAGCTTTGCCGTAATAGCTTCGCGGCCGGAAGTTTTCCGGTCCTGTCTTGCGTAGCCGTAATAAGGAATTACCGCAGTAATGGTTTTTGCGCTTGCACGCTTAAACGCATCAATTATAATTAAAAGCTCCATAAGGTTTTCATTAACGGGATTGCACAGCGGCTGGATAATAAAAACGTCATCTCCTCTCACGCTTTCTTGTACCTGAACATAGATTTCGCCGTCTGCAAAATTCTTCACTACCATAGGGCCGACGGAGGTTCCCAGATATTCGGCAATTTCCTGCGCAAGTTTCGGGTTGGAACGTCCTGCAAAGAGCTTAATATCGTGTGTCGGATTAATTGTGCGTTCCAGTTGCGGGAAAGTCATTACCATGCTTTTAGTTCCTTTCAAGTTAACTCCATTTGAATTATAAACCCAGAATTTTTTAACCTCAAGGTAATTTTAAGTAATATTACAGGGAAGAGGGTTGAATAGTTGAAGGGTTGAACGGTTTACTCTCCCTACTCTCTCCATACGGGAGAGAGTACAAACACTTAGCGAAACCGAAGGTTGAGCTTAGTGTTTGGAGTGAGGGGGCAATTAAGCTTTACTTCCCCGTACAGAAGGCAGATGCTGAACGCTGCTTTGCTGCACCCACCATTGTAATCACTCGCAAGCTCGTGAACAATGGATGTACAAGTTCAGCATGACAGGGAGGTTGAAGTGGGCTGTGGCAATCCTTTGCTGTTCCCTCTTCCCTGTTTACTATTCACTAATTTAGCCATACCTCAATACCTCCAGCCCTCAATACCTCTTATTCACCTATACAGCATTCTTTCATCTTTATAATTTTTTCGTAAGACTTTTCTATGCAGGAGCGTAACTCACGGTCAAACCCGGCTTTTTCGGCAAGACTTTCGATAATTTGAACTGTTTCGGGTCTTGAGCCACGGTATATAAACAAATTCACCCCTGCGCGCATTGACTTTTCGCAGGCGTTTTCAATCCCGCAGGCGCCTTTCATAAGCATGTCGTCAGAAACTATAACCCCGTCAAAGCCCAATTCGTTTCTTAAATAACTCACGGTGTTTTTGCTTTGAGATGATGGAATTTTCTCTTTATCAAACGCCGCGCAGTGCAGGTGGGCAATCATTACCATCGGCTGAACCGCTGAACCGTTAAACTTCTTAATGATTTGCCGGAACGGTTCAATGTGCGGCTGCATTTCACCTAAAGTCTTATCAATCAGAGGCAGGGTTAAGTGGCTGTCCGCTGCCGCGTCTCCGTGTCCGGGAAAATGTTTTATACATGGTATAATCCCGTTTTGCAAATAAGTTTCTACACTCAAAAGCCCGCCGGAGGTTACGTCTTCCGGTCTGTCAGAAAACGCCCGTTCGCCGATAACAGGATTGTCAGGATTGGTGTTGACATCAACACACGGCGCAAAGTTCAAATTCAATCCGTAACCTTTCAATTCCCGCGCAATTTTTTCCGTCTGATTTTGCAGGAATTCTTTTCCTTTTTCGTAAGCAAGCTTTGCGCACAGGTACTTTTTGCCGCCGTGAATATTTTCCGTTCTTTCAACTCTGCCGCCCTCCTGGTCGATTGCCAGAAACGGCGGAATTTTTGCCCGTGCTTTGATATTTTTAACCAGGGTTTTAAACTGTTCAACGCTTTGAATATCCGGCGTAAAAAATATTACCCCGCCAAGACCGTTTTCTAATGCTGTTTTATACCCGCCGCTGTCCGTACCGAGCAGAAACATTTGGTATAATTTTTCTTTTATAGACACGTTGTTTAACCTTTCAATTAAAACAGCTTTTCGTATAATGAATACAATTGCGTTAATTTCCCTGTTTCGGTTACTTCTTCAATTTTTGCCCGAACTTCGTCTCCAACCGGCTTTAACCCTTCGGGAAGTTTTATGTCATCTGTTGTTTGGATTTGCGTAAAGCCTCGATTAAGCTTCACAAACTCCCTGTAAGCTTCCGTAATATTCCGGCCGGCGCTGTCAACAGAAAAGCTTTGCCCCAGATAATACTTTACATCCTTAGGGAGCCGCTCAATGCAGCCGAGAATAAAATCAACTTCTTCTTCACCGGAATAATTCCCGCCGAAACAGTGGTTATTTAAAACCGGTTTGCTGCCGAGAGTTTTGATATATGACGCCCAGAGCATGCAGCCAAGATAAAACGCAATATAATTGCTCAAAAGAGTCTGTATCTTCGGATAAAATACCTTAAATTGGAGTTTTTTTTGCCCGAAATTTTTAAATTTACCGATTTCCGCATAAATATATTCAATATTCGGAATGAACGCCTGAATATGTTTGGAAAAACCCGGATCAAATTCTACACCGTTATCAAAATTCATAGGTACATTGTAACATAGTAAATAGGGGTTAGTAAATAGTGAACTAAGAGGTATATCTAAATTAGTAAACAGGAAAGAGGAAACAGCTGAATTCCTTTCCCGTATGGAGAGGGAAAAGCAAGTTCAGGGTGTCAAAATATAACAATTTGACAACATGTGCCCAAGTGTTGTATAATTCTGCAGGTATCTTTAAAGAAGGAGGAATGGTTATGAGAGAAGTATTTAAAAAAGGCTGTAATGCAGGCGTAGTACCGCTTTCGGGGGGGGGGGGGGGGGGTTTAAAGCCCCATATTGCAAGGCTTTAACCCCCTAGATAAAAAAACTGTCCTTCCCAACACAAATAA
>JAISCP010000048.1 GCA_031265495.1 Heliobacteriaceae bacterium
GCAGTTGTTAGCTTGAAGGAACAGTGCCGGATCCTGAAACGAGTTCAGGATGACGCGGCTGGGGTTCAAACAAGAGTAGCAA
Organism: Heliobacteriaceae bacterium; assembly: GCA_031265495.1. Lineage (GTDB taxonomy): Bacteria > Cyanobacteriota > Vampirovibrionia > Gastranaerophilales > Gastranaerophilaceae > UBA947. Next base: position 83 of record JAISCP010000048.1, read on the forward strand.
AACTTGAAAAAGAGAACAAACAGCTAAAAGCCCAAAATGAGATGCTGAAACAAGTTCAGAATGACATGTCGAAACAAAACAAAGCCCTTGAGGCACGGCTTTCCCGACTTGAGGCAAAGATTAAGTAATTAGTAAATAGTGCTTAGTAAATAGTAAATAGGAGTGTCAAAAACCTGCTATAACCGTTCTGTCATGCTGAACTCGTTTGACTACTTTTGCCGAAATCTCCTGATTTCGTGCAAAATGTCTGGTTTCCCACAGGGTCTGCCTTCTCTACGGGGAAGTAAAGCTTAAATGTATTGAATATTGATATTAGTAAATAGGATTAGTAAAAACATACGATAGCCGTTACGTCATTGCAGCGCGTAAGCCCGACGCGGCAATCCAGTAAAGTCAATGTTTTTGACTGGATTACTTCGTTGCTTGCTACGCAAGCGCCTCGCAATGACGAAATAATAGTTTGGCACTCTCCTCAAGGGTAAGAGCTGGCCGGCTCATTGCCTGTTCGCTTTGTAAACTACTCAACCCTATTCACTTAATCACTCTTTACTCTTTCCTTTTTCCTGCTATAATGTATATTAGTATGGTTAACTTACAGCAAAAGATTACTGTCGGAATAGTAATAGCGGCGATTGTGTCCGGAGTGTTTTTGGCAAAATTTTACCAATCGCCTGCCAGAACCGGCGAGATTTATTCACAAGCGTTGGAAGATTATAAAAAAAATGATTTTGCTAATGCGTATTTTTTGTTTTCCAAGATAGCGCCGGCTTCAAACCTTAAGCCTGTTGCGGTATTCCGTCAGGCGCAGTGTGCGCTTAAACTTGACGATAAAAAAACAGCATTAAAAAAATATAAATTAATATTTAAACGCTATCCGGCCCACAAGCTCAGTGAGAAAGCAAAGTATCTCTATGCTGTTGAAGTCGTTGAGTCAAACCCGAATTTGGCAGGGAAATATTTCAAAGACATTATTAAAAAGTATCCTGACAGTGATTATGCAATTGCGTCGGAATATTTTCTGGGGCTTATAATAATGAATAAATACCAATCAGGCGAAATGCCAACGTCCGCCGTAAGCGAATCAGAAACCCGTTTCAGGCACTATTTAACAAAAGCTCCCTCAGGCAGGCGGGCTTTGAATGCAGTGAACAGCCTGCTTGCCGTAAATAAAAAAAATAATTCCGATGACAATCTTCTGATAGCAAAGGTATATTATCTTTTTGCGGAATATGAAAAGGCGGATAAAATTCTTTCCGGTCTCAGTCCTCAGGAAAGCTGGGCGTTGAATGCACAAAATTCTTATGCAATGAAGGATTTTCTCAAAGCAAAATCTTTAACGGAAACAGGACTGAAAAAATATTCAAAATACGTGAATGAGCAGGATATTTACGATGTTATAGATGCTTACCTGCAAACAACGGAGTCCAAAACTGCCGGGATAAACAATCTTCTTGCGGTTTCCTCCGGTAAAGGCGCGGATTATCTGCTGTATCTCAAATGCGGTAATTCTGCGGTGAACGAAAAAGAAGCATGCTATACCCGTTTTTACAACAAATATCCGGTCGGAAAATTCTCTGCAGACATTTTGTCAAATCTCTTCTTTGAAAAAATCAGGAAAAAAGATTACGAAAATGCCGTAAAAATCGGCAGAGACCATTTAAACAAATTCCCTGACGCAAAGTCATCGCCTATGGTCATGTTCTGGCTCGGCAAGATTGCGCAAAGAACAAATAATTACAAAGAATATAATCATTATTATTCATCCGTAATCTCAAAATATCCTGACAGCTACTACGCTTACAGGGCGTACCTGAACCTTCGCCGTATAGAGTCCCCTATTATAGCAAAACATATTAAGGAAAAACCTGTTGAGTTTCCGTATAAAAACTCCAAAAATAATGTAATTTTAAAGCTGGCTGAATTAAAAGACTATGATATTATAAATGATTTGACAGATGACGGTTTTGTAAAAAGCTGGGTGTCATATCAAAAAGAGGATTACACTAAGTCTGCGATAGAAGCCCGCAATGCAATGGAAAAACTCTCCGATAAACCGGGTAAACATGATGTTCGCTGGCGGCTTGTGTACCCGCTGGTTTACTACGAAACAACGAAAAAATACGCTGCCAATGCTGTGCTTATGCAGTCAATACTTCGGGAAGAAAGCTACTTTGACCCGCTTGCCCGCAGTTTTTCGGGTGCGCGCGGTCTTATGCAGCTTATGCCTGCAACAGCGGACGAGATTGCCGGAAAATACGGACTGGCAATATCTTCTCCTGACGATTTGTATAATCCTGCCATAAATATTAAACTTGGAAGTTATTATTATTTATTTTTGAAAACAATGTTAAACGGTTATGATGTTTCTTCAATTGCTGCTTACAACGGCGGAATAGGGTCGCTGCAAAGATGGAAGTCTTCTCTCAATTACCATGACACAGACGAATTTATAGAGCAAATTCCCTACCCGGAAACACAGAATTATGTCAAAAAAGTTTTAGGAAGTTACTGGAATTACGTACGGGTGTATTCGGATTGATGAAAGGTTGAATAGGAAATTAAGAGGTATAGCTCAATTAGGAAAGAGGAAACAGGATCGTCATTGCGAGGAGCTTGCACAGCAAGCGACGAAGCAATCCATTAAATTCACTGTTTTGACCGGATTGCTTTGTCCTCATTTCATTCGTCCTCGCAATGACGTGATGATGACTGTTTCCTCTTTCCTGTTCACTCCTATTTACTAACCCTTATTTCCTGCTATAATAATTTTATGTTTAAATATTATGGGAGATGTGCGCCTTATTTGTTCCTGCTGCCGGCAGCAGCGGCGCTTCTGGTGTTCTTTTTTATCCCGTTTTTTCAGACAGTGGGGCTGAGTTTTTTTGATTACTCGGAAAGCATTTATCATCCTGTTTTTTCCGGGTTTGATAATTATGTAAAAATGTTTCAAAGTCCGGTTTTTTATAAAGTTCTGGCTAACACTTTTGTTTATTTAATTGTGGCGGTGCCGGTTCTGGCAATCCTGCCGTTATTTTTAGCGGTTTTGATTAATCAAAAAATCAGAGGGGCAGGTTTATATAAAATTCTGATTTATCTGCCTGTCATTGTTTCAATTGTTGTTGCTGCGATTGCTTTTAAGTGGCTTTATGCGGACAAGGGCATTTTGAATTATATTGTAACCTCGCCGGGCTTTAACGGTATAGGGTGGCTTACGGACCCGGATTGGGCGCTTTATTCGGTCATTATTGTTACAATCTGGAAAGGGATAGGTTATTATATGATAATTTATCTTGCGGCGCTAATGAGCGTTCCGAAGGAGTTATATGAAGCCTGCGATATTGACGGCGCGAACTTTCTGACCAAACACCTGACCGTTACAATTCCGCACATAATGCCTACGATTGCACTGGTTACTACAATCAGCGCAATCTCAGCCATGAAGGTTTTTGCGGAAATCTACGTTATGACAAAAGGCGGGCCGTTGAATTCAAGCAAGACTATTGTTTATTATATTTATGAACGGGCGTTCGAAAACCTTGATTTAGGCTTTGCATCGGCTATGGCGGTGGTTTTGCTTCTTATTGTCATGGCGTTCTCGTTTGTGAATATATTTTTCTTTGAAAGGAAAAAATATCAGTTATAGAAAGTGAGAAGTATTGAAAAGCGAAAAGTACAATAAAAGAATAAATCATTGTGAGAGCGGGCTTAAACGGCTCTTTGCTTTTCGTTCTTCGCTGTTTACTCATATTATTTTGATTTTTGTATCGCTTTTGTCGATATTTCCTTTTATATGGCTTATATCAACGTCTTTGAAAGGGAATGCGGAAAATATTTTTGCATATCCACCTCATCTTATTCCGGCGGATTTTACGTGGGCAAACTACGCCGGAGTCTGGGTAAAAGTTGATTTCATCCGGTATTTTGTAAACAGTATGATAGCTGCGGGCGGCACAGTGCTGCTTAATTTAATCCTTTCCGCGCTCGCGGGATACCCGCTCGCGCGCATGGAGTTTAGGGGTAAAAAGATAACGTTCTTTGCAGTGCTTGCAACTATAATGATTCCGTTTCAGGCGATAATGCTTCCTGTTTATTTAATTACACTGAAACTGAACATGGTGGACAGCGTGAGTAATTTTGCGGGATTTGCGGGATTAATCCTTCCTTTTGCGGTAAGCGCTTTCGGAATATTTCTTATGCGTCAGGCATTCTTGGGAATTCCGCACGAAATGGAAGAGGCCGCAATCGTTGACGGCTGTAATGTTTTTCAGGTATTTACAAAGGTTTTGCTGCCGATGGTTAAACCGGCGCTTGCTGTTCTGGCAATATTTACCTTCATCGGGTCGTGGGGAGAATTCCTCTGGCCGAGTATTGTTTTGACAAAAGAATCAATGTACACGCTTCCTGTCGGGGTAAATAATTTACAGGGAGCTTTCAGTTCAAACTGGCGGTTTATTGCGGCGGGGTCGGTTCTGGCAACAATTCCGATTATAATCTTCTTCCTTGCAATGCAAAGGTACTTTATTTCCGGTGAAAACGAAGGCGCGGTTAAAGGCTAATCATACTCTATTTGGCCTTCTCTTATCCATTCCGACAGCTTTATTTCTTGATTTTTTGATAAGAATATACGCATGACAGATTGTAACGTACTGATATCAGTCACTTGGGAATTTCTAAAGTCTGCAAACCCTCCAATAGACTTTAAACTCCTCAAGTCGATCTCTTGAGAATCTCTAAAGGATGCATTATATCTGATAGATTGTAACGCACTGAGGTCGGTTACTTGGGAATTGTCAAAGTCTGCATTCCCCCCGATAGATTGTAACGCGCTGAGGTCTCTTACTTGGGAATTTTCAAATTTTGCATTCTCCCCGATAGATTTTAACGCGCTTAGGTCGGTTACTTGGGAATTTTTAAAGTCTGCATCCCCTCCGATATATTTTAACGCGCTAAGGTCTCTTATTGGGGAATAGCTAAAGTCTGCATCCCCTTCGATAGATTGTAAGCTGCTTAGGTCTTTTATTTGGGAATATGAAAAGTATGCAGTCCCTCCGACAGATTGTAACGCACTCAGGTCTATCACTGGAGAATTGTTAAAGTATGCACACTCTCCGATAGACTGTAAATTGCTAAGGTCGGTTACTTGGGAAAATGCAAATAATGCCTTCCCTCCGATAGATCGTAAAGTGCTTAGGTCGGTCACTTGGGACTTGTAAAAGTCTGCA
>JAISCP010000039.1 GCA_031265495.1 Heliobacteriaceae bacterium
TCTCCCGTATGGAGAGGAAACCGTAGAAATTTTGGAACAAGTTCAGCGTGACAGGGAGGTTAAGGCGGGCTGCGGCAACCCTTTCCTGTTACCTCTTTCCTACTATTTACTCCTATTCACGGGCGCTGAATTCCTTTGATTTAAAATACTTCTTTTTATCATAAGTAAAAATCGTGTAGATGTTACCGTCAGTGGTAATTTTAACCGAATTATGGCGGTCTGTGCGGTAAACAGCGGTGCTGCGCAATATATCCAGCGTACCCTTATTAGGGTGGCCAAAATTATTTGTACCCGTAGAGATAATCGAGACTTTACTGCCCAGATGTTCAAGCATTTTATTATCAATAACTTTCGGGCCGCCGTGATGTCCGGCTTTGAAAACTTCTATTCCGTGCGGAATGCTGTTCTTAATGCTGTTAAACGCCTCTGTTCCGGCATCGCCCATGAAAATCATATCGAAATTTTTATAACTCAGCAGGGTTATAACGGAATTTTCATTATCGCTGCCGGGTTTGCCCGCAGGTTTTTCACTGTCTGTTTTTACAAATGTTTTCAGGCGTAAATCTTTTTCCTGATAAATTAAACTGTTATTTTGCGCAAGTTCGGACTCCTGTCCGAGCTTTTTCATTGTGCTGTAAATCTGCTGTGAAGTGTAGGTTTTATCGCTGTAAGAATTCAGATAAACCCGCCGGACTTTGAGGTTTTCCATAATATCAACCGCTCCGCCGGAGTGGTCATTGTCAAAATGGGTTACGATAACGCCCTCAATATTTTTAATGCCTTTGTCCCTGAGATACGGCAGAAGTATAAGCTTTGCTTTTGACCCGCCGCCGTTGTAGCCTGATTTGCCGGTGTCAATTATAAAATATTTATTCTGCGGCGTCTTTACCAGAAACATATCGGCGTTTTGTACGTCAAATGTAATTATTTCAAGCTTTTTGTCCGGAAAACTTAAACAGGACAGAGCCAGCAGCAGAACTATAGCGCCGCTTGCAAGTTCAAGTTTTCTGTTCCGCCCGTATTTTATTAAAAGCGTAACCGAAGCCAGCAGAATATAATACATGAAAAGCCGGAACAGCGCGGGATGAGTTGTTATAACAAGTGAATTCGGCAGGCTGCTGAAGAAGTTTGATATAAAAACGATTGCAGATATGGTGTAATTCAGAACAAAGTCTATCCAGCCGATATGTACGGTAAAGATTGCAATAATAGAGCTTATAAACCCGCCGAAACTGACAATGCTCAAAAAAGGAACGCTCAAAATATTTGCAAAAACAGAATAAGCGCTTATTGTATTAAAATAAAACATCTGTATCGGCGCAATCCATAATTGCGCAATTACGGGAATAAGAACGGCGCCGCTCAGCCAGTCCGGTATTTTTATACCGGAGGCTTCCGCATTGTTGTTTATTCTCTCAAAAACAGCGTTTCCGGTAGTCAAAAGCCCGAATGTCACAATAAACGACATTTGAAAACCAATATTATTTATAAAAGCCGGATTGTAAATCAGCATCAGCATTGCAACCAGCGCCAGCAGGGAAACGCTGTGAGCGCTTCTGTCAATCAGTTTGCCGATAAGAATTATAATTAACATTAATGCGGCTCTGATTACGGACGGCCCGAGTCCTGTCATTAAGGTGTAAAGTATGACCAGCAGAATTCCGCTCAGCACTGTCAGGCGGTACGGAACCCGCAGTTTGCTCAAAAAAAAGAACCAAAACCCGTAAATAAGCGCGACATTCATTCCCGAAGCCGCAAGAATGTGCAAAAGCCCCGAATTAATAAAAGAATGTTTAATTTCCGGCGGCGGCACAACGGCGTCATCTCCAAAAACTACACCGCCGAGAATTTCAAAATTAGGACTTTTTATATATCTTGCGTGCGTTTTAATAATTTTGTTCCGCAAACTGCCCAGATTATTCATAAACCGCCATTTTGGACTTAATTTTCCGTCAAGTTCAGCTGAACTGTCCGCATAAAATATAGTGAAAGTGTCAAAATTTCTCAGGTAATTCCCGTAATCAAACTGTGAAGGGTTGCTTGCTTTTGCCGGAATTCTGAGCTTGCCGTGAAGCTCGTAAAAATCCCCGATTTGGTACCGGGAAAAATCCGTATTTGGTTCGGAGATTGTAACAATTGTTTTTCCTTTAGTTTCTCTGCCGTTAATTTTGTTAACTTTGAAGAAAAACTTCGGCAGTTTGGGCGTAGTAACTATTTGCCCTTCAATTACCGCGTCAGCCGGAGCGAACGCTGCAAGCGCGTCTGTTGAATGCATTTTGAAATAAGAATTAAAAAACCCGAAGTAGAATATAAAAAGCCAGAAAAGCAGATATTTGGGACTGAAGGAGTTTTTGATAACTGCAATAATACTGACTGTCGTAAGCGCTGCGGCGCAGGGTACGGCGCAGTCGTTGAAGTACGACAGAATTCCTGCCATAAAAATAACGGCGGTAATAAACATCACCGAATTTTTATTTTGTATAACTGAATGGACAGCTTCCCTAATCATTTTGCCGGTCATGTTGATATAATAATAAAATAATGTTATTAAGTAAATAGGTATTAGTAAATAGGGGTTAGTGAATAGGAAATAGAGTTGAAGAGTTGAAAAGTTAAATTCCTCTCCATACGGGAGAGGAAGAATTTCTTAATGAACACAGGGAATTTAGAAATTCAGGTGAGGGGGAGCAGAACAGAATAAGTCTCGGGTAGAGCACAGAGTTTTGCGCCGCCTCACATTAACAACATCCCTGTCATCCTGAACTTGTTTCAGGATCTGGCACTTGGCAAGTCACACTATCTTTTCAAATTTCAATATCTGCACAGAAAAGAAAATTTTACAGGAGTTGAATATTTTTGCTATTGGCCGGATCCTGAAACAAGTTCAGGATGACGTGACGGTCGCTTAGCGTGATGTTTTTATATTTAATGTCGACACTACCTAGTGGTTAGAGACTGGAAATTAGTGTCTTTTCAACCCTTCAACTCTATTTACTAACCCCTATTTACTAACAGCTATTTACTGCTATAATTGAATTATGATTAAAGATTTATTTTTGAGCGAGATTGAGAGCGCCGTGTACAAAGCCGTTGAAGCCGGTGAACTTGGTGAAATGAAAGAGTTTACATGCGTAACGCTTGCGGCTGAACGCCCCAAGAATTCTGATTTCGGGGATTTTGCGGTGAACATTTCTTCGCTGGCAAGGTTTGCCAAAATGCCGCCGGTGCAGATTGCAAACGCCATTGTTACACAAATCGGCAAGCCAAATTACTCTGTTGCGGGCGGGTTTATAAATTTTAAAGCGGGCAGCGCTTTGCTTGCTGATTTGATTGCGGAAATTTTTGATAAAAAAGAAAATTTCGGCAAGCCTGAAAACATCGAAACCGAAAAGATTTTGCTGGAGTATGTTTCCGCAAACCCGACAGGGCCTTTCCATATCGGACACGGACGCTGGGCGGCTATGGGAAGCGCGCTTGCAAATCTGCTGGAATTTTACGGGCATGAGGTTTATCAGGAATTTTACATTAACGATGCAGGAAGCCAGATTGAAAAGCTGGGCAATTCGCTGGCAATACGTATCCGTCAGGAACTTGGCGAAGATGCGGATTTTCCGGCGGACGAAACCGAGCGCAAAAACTTCTATCCGGGTGAGTATTTAATTCCCGTTGCGAAAAAGTTTATAGCTGAAAATAATCCTTCAACCGAGCAGCCTTTCGACCTTCAAGTCCTTTGTGATTTTGCTAAAAAAGAAATGGAAGCGCAGCAAAAAGCTTTGCTTGAAAAATTCAGAGTCCGCTTTGACAATTTCTATTCGGAATCAGCTCTGCATGAGTCCGGAAAAGTTGAAGAATGTGTTGAAAAACTTCGTAAAAGCGGAAAAATTTATGAGAAAGACGGCGCGCAGTGGTTTAAATCTTCGGATTACGGTGATGAGCAGGACAGAGTAATTAAAAAAGCAGACGGCTCCAATACTTATCTTACGGCTGATATTGCCTATCATATTGATAAACTGGAACGCGGTTATGACCGTTTAATCAACATCTGGGGCGCTGACCATCACGGTTATGTCGCGCGCGTCAGGGCGTCCGTTGAAGCTCTGGGCTACAATCCCGGTAAACTTGAGGTTTTGCTCGGGCAGCTTGTAAACCTTGTTATAAACGGCGAAGAAGTCCGTATGGGCAAACGGCGCAATATGGTTACGCTGGAAGACCTGATTGATGAAGTCGGAGTTGATGCAACGCGGTTTTGGATGTCAATGAGAAATATTGACATCACTCTTGATTTTGATATTGAACTTGCAAAAACAAATTCCGATGAAAATCCGGTTTTTTATGTTCAATATGCACACGCCCGTGCTTGTTCAATTTTGCGTAACGCTGTCAGCGAAAAGACTGATACCTGTACCGGTGAAAAAATTCCTGCGCCTCTTACGCGGGAGGAGCTTAATTCACTTGATAAAGCGTCTGTGCTTCCGACGGTCGATAGTGCAAGACAGTTGATTTTAAAACTTGAAGAATATAAATCGGTAATCCGGAATTCAGCGCAGCAGCGTCAGATTTATACGATTTGCCGTTACGTTCAGGAGCTGGCAGCGGAATTCCACTCGTTTTACAACGCAAACAGGGTAATTTCAGAAGACAGAGAGTTAATGAAGGCTCGTCTGGCGCTTGTTTGGGCTGTAAAAACCGTTCTGCACAGCGCGCTGGAAGGAATTTTGGCCGTTACCGCGCCTGAAAAGATGTAGCTTACGGAATAGTGAACAACTTAAGCAAATCAGCTTTAATCTTATCAATAAAGCGAAAACCGTTTTTATGAGGGGTATTAAAACGTTCAAAATCGTAAAAATCCAATTCAATATTAGATTTACTTTGCTGCATCATAGTTGCAATATCCTCTAAGACTTTAGCAGGAATTTTTTGTCCGTTCATGTCTATTACAATATCCAAATCAGAATCTTGGTTTGAATATCTCTTAACGCGTGAACCAAAGCCGTAGACGGTTGCATTAGTCCCTTTAAGACACTCATCTAAAACTCTTTTTATTTCATTATAGTCATTTTTGTTGATGGTTAATTTTCTTGCGTATTTCTGATATACGTTATTCAAATCTGTTTTTAAATTTTCTGCTGTATCGCACCGTATATTTGTATATCTTACAGGCTCATATACATTATTATGATACATAATTGATTGAGTTAAATGTAATTTTTTATCTGAGTCTAATATATTTAAAATTTGCATATCATGGCTGTTATCACCGTCGTTTGCTATTTTATCATTAAACTCAGAAGCAGCGGCGCAAAGTTTATCCAGCTCGGCAGGGGTGAAATCATCCCGCATAAAACCTATATCCCTGAAAGCCTGTTCTGTATAAGGTCTGGAGTTGAAAGGGCTGCCGATAGACAAACCGGTTCCAAAATGCACTAAATTGTTACAACTAATTCTCATAGTGTTATAAATGCACAAAATGAAAAAAACTTGCTATATAGAAACTAAGTGTCGTTACAAAAGTTCATATACTGTATGATTTTCCCGTAGTCGTCTTCTGTAACGAGCGCTCCGCGCAGCTTTGCAGCGTTTGGAACACCTGAGATGTAATAGGGGTAGAATTTCCGTACAAATTTTATGCCTGCGTTTTCCCCGCGAAGCTTGATTTCTTCATCCAAATGCTGTTTCAGTATTTCAATTTTTTCTTGCAGCGTCGGCGGGGGAAGCTTTTCGCCTGTTTCAAAATGATGTTCAATCCGGTGCGGCAAAGACGGGTCGCCGAGCATTCCGCGCCCGATTGCAACTCCGTCCGCGCCGGATTGTTCAAGACATCGGACTGCGCTTTCTATATCAACAACATCCCCGTTCGCAAATACCGGAATATCAACATTTTCTTTTAACCTGCGGATTAAACTCCAGTCCGCTTTGCCCGAATACATTTGGCTTCGGGTTCTGCCGTGAATTGTGATAAATTCAGCCCCTGCGTCCTGCATTTTTTGCCCGAATTCTGTAAAGTTTAATTCCTCCGAAGTATAGCCCAGCCGGAATTTTACGCTTACCGGTCTGCCGCCGGACTTTGCCGCGCAAACCAAATCCGCCGCAAGTTCCGGAGTCCGCATTAAGGCACAGCCGTCCTGACCTTTGACCACTTTATTCACAGGACAGCCCATGTTTATGTCGATTATATCCGCCATGCCGGACAAACGCCGCGCCGCTGCCTCAATCAAGTGCGGCTTGTGTCCGCTTATCTGGTAAGCTATGGGGTGATGGCTGTTGTCCAGTTTTGAAATTTCAGTATTTCCGGACTGCGCCAGAAACTCGGAACTTATCATTTCAGTTGTTAAAAGGCAGGTCTCAGAATACTTGCGCACCAGACTTCTCAAAACATAGTCCGTAATTCCGGCCATTGGAGCAAGCGATACACGGCTTCTGGTAAGTTTCTTTATTTTATCATTCATGATTAATAATTTTAACACTAAAATTTACGCAATTACCCATTCACACCAAAGTTAAGAAATGTTAATTTTTTAATTTTATCCGGCAAATTTTTTATTTACGGGTTTTTAAGCATATAGGATTAAAGGAGGAGCACAATGAAAATAAGAAACAACCCATGCTGCATGAATTTTGGCAGCGTAAGGCTGCAGGGAGATATTATGTCTCGTGACTCTGCATTGCAAAAATTGAAGGAAACGGTTGGTCCGGATTTCGTTAAATCTATCAGAGAATTGAGCCTGTTTTCGGATTCCAGAAATCTAAATCTGAATTTGAACGCTGCATTTAGAGACGGGCAAGATACTGTGGAACTTCACGCAAGCGATTGGGGAAACACATTGAATTTAACGGATAGTTTTGAATTAAACGCCGGTAAAGAAGCAAACGTTGAAAAATTTAATAAGTTTGTTGAAGATATTAATATAGGGATTATGAGCAGTCCGGTTAGATGACGTGGCGGTTACGGTTTTCAACCTTTCAACTTTTTTCTTTCTTTTCTTCAAGCCTTTTTTGTTTGTAGCTGTAACTTGCGTAAATCAATACGCCCATAACCAGCCACAGCGGAAAATATACAGCAGATGTTTTCAGGAACTTCATTGAATAAAGCATTAAACCCAAGCTCGTTACAATTCCCAGCACCGGCACAAGCGGCACAAACGGCACCCTGAACGGTCTCGGACGGTCAGGCTCGGTTTTACGCAGAATTAACACTGCAATGCATATTATAATAAATGAAGTGAAAGTTCCGAAATTACAGAGTTCCGCAGCTATATTAAAATCCATAAACAAAGAGCAGAATATGACAATTATTCCCGCAATCCATGTCAGAACCTGCGGGGTTCTCGTCTTTCTGTCAACTAACCTCAATGACTTCGGCAAAAATCTGTCACGGCTCATTGCAAACAGAATTCTTGTGGTCACAAGCTGGCAGACAAGGAAAACCGACGCCAGACCCGCAACCGCACCCGCAGAAATTAATCCCGCATACCAGTCTTTGCCGATAAATCTCATTGTGTGCGCAATCGGAGCCTGTGTATCTATCAGACCGAACGGAATAATTCCGGTCAGAACAAGCGCAACACCTACGTACAAAATCGTACAAATCACAAGCGTTCCGATAATTCCGGCAGGCAAATCTTTCTGAGGGTTTTCCGATTCCTCCGCTGTCGTTGCTATGGCGTCAAAACCGATATATGCAAAAAATATTATAAACGCTCCCATGAAAACGCCTTCAAGACCGTTGGGCATAAACGGAGTCCAGTTTTCAGGCTTTACATAAAACGCACCGACTATAACAAATGAGGTTATAATTAGCAAGTTCACCGAAACCATCACAGCCGCAAACCTTGTAGATTCTTTTACCCCGACAATCAGCAGCAAAGTCGCCGCCAATGTGAGGAAAATATTCGGAAGGCTGAGCGCAACAGGAATGTGGTTAAGCAGAAACGGAACCTTATCATGAATATCCCAGCCGTATTTTTCGCACATAATATAAATTGACCTGTAATCATACCTGAGCCATAACGGGAAATTTACAACCCAGTCCGGAAGAATATCCGCAAAACCTTTTAAAAGCTGCGTTAAATATCCTGTCCATGAGCTTGCGACCGTAATGTTTGCAATTGCATACTCCAGCATTAAAACCCAGCCGACCATCCAAGCCGCGAATTCACCCATCGTGGCATAAGTATATGTATAAGCGCTTCCTGCAACAGGAATCATAGAGGCGATTTCACTGTAACAAAGCGCGGTAAAAACGCAAATAAGCGCCGCAATTATCATTGAAAGCACAATGCCCGGTCCGGCTCCGGGACCTTCGGGCCCGCCCTGAATTGCCGTTCCTATAATCGCAAAAATACCCGTTCCCACAACCGCGCCTATACCTATTACTATCAGGTCAAACAGGTTCAGGGTCTTCTTTAATTCCGTTTTTTTGCCGGCTGCAATTAACTCATCGGGGCTTTTTGTTTTAAGTAAATTATTTAATATTGATTTGATGCTCACTATTTTTTGCTTCCTGTTTTCTTCAACTGTTTTTTGTGTTCTACTTTTTCTGCATGAACCTTATTGTCATACTTTCTGTTTTTTTTGTAACCGTAATGGAAATATATCAAAGCGCCCAGCCCGAGCCAAATTGGAAATAATAATGACGAAGTGGTCAAAAATTGCATTGAGTATATCATCAGTCCGCCGCAGCAGACTATGCCCAGAGCCGGAAACAGCGGGGAAAACGGAACTTTAAACGGTCTCGGACGCTTAGGGTCTGTTTTGCGCAAAATCAGCACCGCAACACAAACAACAATAAATGATGTAAATGTTCCAAAGTTACACAATTCCGCAGCAACATTTATATCCAGAGTTAATATTCCGACAATCGCAACAAATGCCACCGTCCAGGTTAAAATATGCGGAGTATGGAATTTCGGATGTAATTTTTGAAACTTATTTGAGATAAAATTATCCCGGCTCATCGCATACAGAATTCTCGCAGCCGCCATCTGCAATACAAGCAGTACGGAGGTTAACCCCGCTATTGAACCGACCGAAATCAGTCCCGCCGCCCAATTCATGCCGACAGCGTTCATAATAAACGCCATAGGAGCTTTGAGAAACTCCGCCGGAACCGACACGCCGCTTGTCGGCTGAACCCCGGTTAAAACAAGCGCCACAAGCACATATACCACAGTTGTTACGGCAAGCGACCCGATAATCCCGACAGGCAAATCTTTTTGCGGATTTTTGCATTCTTCGGCGGTAGTTGCCAGAGCGTCAAACCCGATATATGCAAAAAATATTATAAATGCGCCCATAAATATTCCCCGCATGCCGTTCGGCGCAAACGGAACCCAGTTTTCAGGCTGCACATAAAAAGCGCCGGCAGTAATAAACAACGCTATTACGGCAAGTTTTATTATTACCATTACGGTTGCCATTTTTGCGGAATTCTTAGTTCCCTTAATTAAAATCATTGTTATCGCCAGTATAATCAGTATTGCCGGAATATTTACGCAAACCGGAACCCCCAGAACCGTCGGAATAACAGAACCCGGGTCAATTCCGCTGTCCGTTAAAATTCCTGACGCCGATTTAAAATCATTCACAAGATAAACCGGCGGGTTTGCAAGCCATGCCGGAAGATAAGCCTCAAAGCCTTTTAAGAAATTCACAACATAATTTGACCACGCGCACGCAACCGCGATATAGCCGATAGCATACTCCAGCATTAAAATCCAGCCGACCATCCACGCCGCGAATTCGCCTAAAGTTGCAAAAGTATAAGTATACGCGCCGCCGGCCACAGGAATCATTGACGCGAACTCACTGTAACACAACGCCGAAAATATACACGCAACCGCCGCAACTACCATTGAAATCATCAATGCAGGCCCCGCGCCTGTGCTTTCCGCGCCGCCCGCCGCCGCGATACCCACAACCGCAAAAATTCCCGAGCCGATAATTGCGCCGACTCCCAGAATAATCAGGTCCCAAACGCCCAGAGTCTTTTCTAATCCTTCTAATTTCGCTTCTTCAAGCATTGCGTCAGGATTTTTTACTTTTGTAATCTGTTTTAAAAAATTTTTTGTTAAAGTAGGTCTATGATATAATTTCGCCATTTCTTTTTTTATAACCTTTCAAGTCAATGTTAGTGTTTTCCGCCTTTTCCGTCATGCTGAACTTGTTTCAGCATCTCTATGTTACCCGGCTTCCGTTAGCTGTTACCTGCCTCCTTTGCTTTTTATGCCCTTTCAAGTCAATATTAGTGTTTTCCGCCTTTTTCAAATTTTACTTAGTCTTGTGTTGATTTTACCTTATCCGGCTTCTGCCGGTTGCTACCTGTCTGCTTTGCTTGTTTTGTTGAACGCGCTTAACGGTTTTTTCCCTTCTCCCTCTGGGAGAAGGTGGCACGTAGTGCCGGATGAGGGTTTTATTGTTTTTTATTTAATTTTCTTAGATGAACTTATTCACTTATTCACTGTTTGTCCGTTTTGCTTTTCAGCAGCGGAAAACCAAGCACCTCCCGCTGCTGCACATACAATTTTGCCGCTGCAGCCGCCATTGTACGTACTCTGTTGATAAAATTTATTCTTTCATCCTTGCTTATTACACCTCTTGCGTCAAGCAGGTTGAATGTATGCGAGCATTTCAGGACATAATCATACGCCGGCAAAACAAGTTTTGCACTAATACAATTATCCGCTTCTTTTTCATATAAATCAAACATTGTAAAAAGCGACTCCGCATTGCTAACCTCAAAATTATATTTTGACTGTTCAATTTCGTTTTGCAGGAAGATTTCACCGTATTTCAATTTGTCATTCCACATAATATCGTAAACGGACTCTTTGTCTTGCAGATACATGGCAATACGTTCCAACCCGTAGGTTAACTCAAGCGCAACAGGCTTAACCTCAAGCCCGCCGACCTGCTGGAAGTATGTAAACTGTGTAATTTCCATTCCGTCAAGCCAGACTTCCCAGCCCACACCGGCAGCCCCCAGAGTAGGGGATTCCCAGTTGTCTTCCACAAAGCGCACATCATGCTCTTTCAAATCAATTCCCATAGCTTCAAGACTTTTCAAATAGAGTTCCTGAGCATTGTCAGGAGAGGGTTTTAAAATAACCTGAAACTGGTAGTAATGTCCGAGACGGTTCGGGTTTTGGCCGTATCTTGCGTCTGTCGGACGGCGGCAAGGTTCAACCATTGCGGTATTCCACGGCTCAGGCCCGAGAGAACGCAAAAACGTTACGGGGTTCATGGTTGAAGCGCCTTTTTCAATATCATAAGGCTGCTGGATTATACAACCGTAATCCGACCAAAACTTCGATAAATTAAAAAATAATTCCTGAAAGCTAAGCGCCATAAATATTTCCAATACTGTACTATCTACACTCGTTTTCTCATAATACGGGCAAAATTATGAAAAATCAATCAAATTGTAAGAATTGTTAAGTGCGTAGCAGATTACCACGGATAATCATCTTTGATTGCCCAGCCATCCTGTATAATACGTCCAAAGCAACTATTATCATTTGTTGTAGTACACCCACTCCGATCTGTTCCGCAGGCATATAAGCCCAGTTTTTTAAAACTAAAACTGCAGCCAGTAGCGCCTACGCTGCCATTTGCCCAGGCACTGCTGACCGAATACAGAATATAAAAGCTAAATACATCTCTTCCTCGTATATTGGGGGCTTTTTTACCGTTAATATCTAAAACATATATTGCATGATTATAATTTTCACTTGTCGTTGAAGAAAGATGAAAAACCTTCATACCGTCATTTAATTGAAAGCATGATGAATTATTAAATAAATTAGTGGGTGTTCCTTCAGCAGCCATGAGGGCTTGAGCATACGCTGTATCCATATCAGCACATTGGGATCCCCTTAATGTACTAAAAAGGTATGTTCTTCCGTCATCAGGACTCCATTCCGCAAAATCACCATTTTCAATTTGAGCCATTGTAAATGCCTGATTTAATACTGTATATGCCTTTTTTAAGGAAACTATCGTTTGTTGTTTCTGATAATTCGCAATCAATGCCGGCATAGTAATTGCAGCTACTACGCCGATTATACCAAGGGTTATCAACACCTCTGCCAATGTAAATCCTTTTTTCATATTTCACCTCCATGTTTTTTTTATTATATTTTTTATCATAACATTTTACAATTAATTTTGCAAGTGTAAATAGCACTTATTACAAATGTGCTTATTTAAGGTGTATAAAATAATAATTTTAAGGAATAAAATTTAATGTGAGGAAACATGTTTGAAGTAAAAAAAGCGGAAATGACTAACAAAACATTTAGATTGCCTTTGGAGTTAATCGAACGGCTCTATAAAATTGCACAGAGAAAAGGTATTTCACTTAACAATCTTGTTAAGCAATGCTGTGAGTACGCTTTGGAGAATATACCCACCGATTAGTTCATGGTAAAATAATTGTATGGCGGATAAGATTATAATTTTTTCGGGCAAACAATATTCTGGCAAGGATACTGCCGCTAAAATAATGCTGGCGGAAATGCCGGACTTTAAGCGCTGCGCAATGGGCGATATTATCAAACTTGAATACGGAAAACAAAAAGGACTCGCCTATGAGGAAATTGAACGCAATAAACCGCTTTACAGACAGGATTTGATTAGTCTCGGCAATTGGGGGCGTGCGCAAGACCCGGATTACTGGCTCAAGAAGATTATTGAACAGGACGGAAATATTATAGTAACGGATGTTCGGGTTCCGCATGAGTACGAGGTTTTTGAAAACGCAGGGGCGATTGCGATACGTGTTGAGGCTTCACGCCAAACCCGCGCCGCAAGAGGGAAGCTTATCGGCGAAGACGACATTACCGAAACCGGACTGGACAACGTAACCGATTGGGATTATGTAATTGATAACAACGGGGATTACGAAAGACTGAAAACAAGAGTATCCGAATTAGTCAACATTCTTAAATTTAGTAAATAGGGGTTAGTAAATAGGGTTGAATAAGAGGTATGGAGGGCTGGAGGTATGGCTTTTTAGTTGAAGGGTTTAAGGGGTGAATAAATCTCGGGTAGAGTACAGCATTTTGGGAGCCACGCTATGCCTGCTCCTCTCCATACGGGAGAGGATGAATTTCTTAATGAACCGCAGGCGAATTTAGAAATTCAGGTGAGGGGGCGCAAAACAAAATAATTTTACTGGATTGCTTCGTCACTTGCTGTGCAAGCTCCTCGCAATGACGAAATAGTAAGAAGTTACCACTACCCCCTCACTCCAAACACTAAGCTCAACCTGCAGTTTCGCTAAGTGTTTGTTCTCTCTCCCGTATGGAGAGAGTGTTCATTCCCTATTCACCTAATCACTTAGTCACCTACTCACTCCTATTCCCTATTTACTAAGCACTATTTACTAATAATCATGCAACTAATTGCTTAACATGCACAGCAATAACAAAATAGTAAGAAGTTACCAATGCCCTCAAGGGGAGGGTAAACCATTCAACCGTTCAACCCTTCAACCTTTCAACTCTATTTACTATTTACTAAGCACTATTTACTAATATAATACTAAACCATGCCTT
>JAISCP010000103.1 GCA_031265495.1 Heliobacteriaceae bacterium
GCGAGGAGGGCTTCAGCCCGACGCGGCAATCCAGTAAATTCAACGGTTTTGACTGGATTGCTTCGTCCTCATTACATTCGTCCTCGCAATGACAAAGCAATAAAAAGTTAACACTCTCCAAAACACCGGGCTCTACTCGAAATTTATTCTGTTTTGCGCCTGTATAGGTTAAGTAATTCGGTGACAAAAATTGGATTTTAGGTCAACACGCCCTAAGTGTTTATACCGGGAGAGAACAAGCAAGGTAAAGAAATCAAAAAAGTTTCCATTCCCAAATAAAAAGGCGCCTGCGGCGCCCATAAATTAGTAATTAGAGAAGCTTCTACTATTTAACAGCTTCTTTGAATTTTTTACCGGCAGAGAAAGCAGGAATTGTTTTAGCAGCAATTTTCAATGCCGCGCCCGTTTGAGGGTTTCTTCCTGTTCTTGCCGCTCTTTTTCTCGGTTCAAAGGTACCGAAGCCGACTAAAGTAACTTTCTTACCCTTAGCAACTGTTTTTTCTATTGTTTCTAAAGTTGCTGCAAGGATGTCTGCTGCTGATTTTTGTGAAACTTTCGCTTTTTTTGATACTTCTTTTACCAATTCTTCTTTGTTCATTACGAACCTCCTTTTTTTCGTTGTGCAAACTGCAATCAAAACCATTTTCTCTTGCGCATGCTTCTCTGTCTCGACTTTAAGATTATAGATTATTATTTTAGTTTTGTCAATATTTATTGGCTTTTAGAGATAAGAAAATAATAAAATCCCGTAAGAATGCGTATTTTCAGCTCTTCGCTTTGTTCTGTTTTATACGCGCAAACTTAACATCATTATAAAAATACTGCAAAATCTGGTATGCATTATAGCCTTCTTTGGCAAGATTATTAGCGCCATGCTGGGACATGCCGACTCCATGCCCGTTTTTTTTGACATTACTGTCGAAGGACGGAACAGAACGGATATAAGGAAGCGATCCGCCCCAAACATCTTTTGAATTCAGCGATTGACCGCCGGCAGACGCCGAATAGTACGCATTGATAACCTTCATGTCATAAGTCAGAACAATTCCTTTTGTCGCGTCAACAAGCGCATTTGTCCTGGCTGTTTCGGCGGAAGCCCCTCGGTAAGCCTGATCATCCGGAGTATCCAGCAAATCAAATCCCAGAGCGGCGCGTTTACCTAAATTCGCAAGCGCATAACTTCTTGCAGCGACAGCCTGAGCTTTAAGCGCCTCCTCATGCCAGCCTGACGGCATTTCAGACGGAACAACGCCTTTTATATAATCTTCCAAATCAACATCATTGATAACCGTAAGCTTTCCGTTTCTGTTCAGCACGATTAAATTCCCCCGGTACCATCTGCCTTTCGTGCTTATAAAACCTGCTTCAAGAGGTTTTATGACAATATAATCAGATTTAAGCTTATAAAAAGCGCCGTTAATTTTGACAGCTATTGTATCATGGTAAGGCTGAAGCGCATAGCCTTTCATGGCTTCAAGATTACAAAGCGTTTTATTTGTGTTCGCGTCAATGACAACGCCTTTAACGGAAGATCCTACGGCGGCGGATGAAGCGCCTTGCTGAACTCCGATTTTAATTGCATAGCACGGGCTTGAAAAAGCCAGCAATATAATAAAGACTTGAAGCGGCATTTTCATAACACAATACGGCCGCCGCAACAGTGAAATTAACAATATAAAAAACTTCCTCATAGTGCTATCGTATCATAATCGCAGGCTCTTCGCATAGACCGATTGGTTGATATTATGCATACGTTTTTGGGGATTTTTCGGACTTTTGTACATTGCGTCCCAGACTTGAGTTAATTTCTTTTGCAACATCAGAAGCAAGATAATGTCCTAACGAATAAGCGCTTACCGAAGCCGCTACAAAAGCCGCGCCCTTCAGGATTGCGGCAGCTTTCCCCCCGAACTTGCCTTTTTTAATAAAATTGAATAACGGCTTTAATAGTTTTAATTTAGAAGCTTTTTGTATACTGTTTTTAACAGCGCTTGAATTAACAATGCACTTCATGACCGCTTCTCCGGCAAACATTGTTGCCAGAGCGCCCGTTTCGGTTATACCGGTTGTAAGCTTATCATCAGACATCAATGTTTTAAGTCCGCCGGACGCACATATAAGAGGATTAATATTATTCATCCCCCACTTTAAGGCTTTACCGGTATAATCCAGTACTTTACTCTGTCCGGCTAACCGGTTGAAAACACTTACCGCATTTTTGGCAATTTTACTGTCGTATTTCAAAGCAGCATCCACAACTTTTGCCGTTTGGAAAAGGAACACGGGAGCTCTGCCGACCTCGCCGCTTTTGGTTTTGTCGTAATTTCTTCCCGCAAATATAATTGATGCTATTGCATTACACACTATAACTTACCTGATAACTACACTATACATTTATATAAAGTATTTTTTTAAACAAAAATTGCATATATGTTTATTTTTTTTAACAAATTGTTAAGAGGTGAATAAATGAAAGTAATAATATATAAGTTTACATCAACATTCAACAACCTCCGCGTCATCCTGAATTTATTTCAGGATGACGCGGAGGTTGTTGATGCGGCAGAAAACAGGTCAATCCGGTCGTTCAAGCATGACGGTTAATTCCCGGTCAATAAGAACATAACAAAATAGTGTAAAATTGTATATTATTACCTAAATGAATAGGAAATTAAGAGGTATAGAGGGCTGGAGGTATGGAAACAAGGAACGCTCAGCGTGATGTTTTTATATTTAATGCCAACACGCACTAATTACCTTTTAGTTTTCTTAATGCCTCAAGCTCATCCTGATACGGAGAGATGCCCGTTAATTTTTCAATAATACCCGGCATTTTATCAATCACGTAATCAACTTCTTTTTCAGTATTATATTTACTCAAACTGAAACGGATACTGCCGTGAATTGAAGTAAAAGGTACGTTCATTGCACGCAGAACATGGCTCGGCTCCAGCGAACCCGATGTGCAGGCGCTGCCGGAACTTGCGCAAATTCCTAAATCACTCAGGTGAAGAAGTATTAACTCGCCTTCAATATATTCAAACCCGATATTTGTCGTGTTCGGAACACGGTTTGTAATCCCCGTGTTAAGCCGTGAATTGAATGTATTCTTCAAAATATTTGCTTCAAGCTTATCGCGCAGGCGCTTAACTTCCTCCGCTTCATATTTAAGATTATCAACAGCAAGCTGCGCCGCTTTTCCTATTCCGGCAATGTAAGGTACATTCTCCGTTCCGGCGCGTTTGCCCCTCTCCTGATGCCCGCCGATAACCAACGGCGTAATAAGTGTACGCGGGTTTACGTAAAGCACGCCGATACCTTTCGGAGCATGGAACTTGTGTCCTGAAACAGACAGCAAATCAACCCCTGAGGACTGAACGTCAACAGGAATTTTCCCGGCGGCCTGAACAGCGTCCGCAAAGAATTTTGTTTCAGGATTTTTGGATTTTATAATCTCTGAAATTTCTTTTACCGGGAAAATTACGCCCGTTTCGTTATTTGCGTACATAATCGAAACAATTGCCGTGTCAAAGCTGATTTTTTCTTTTAATTCAGCTAAGTCCAATTCTCCTTTGGCGTTAACTCCGATTAAATCAACCTTGTAACCTTCTTTTTCAAGCTGCTGGTACAGGTTTAAGACGCATGGATGTTCGACTTTGGACGTTATTATGTGGCGTTTATTCCTGTTAGAGTTTAAGACCCCGCGGATTGCCATGTTTGCGCTTTCAGAACCTGATGAAGTGAAAAATATTTCATTTTCACTTGCGGCATTTAAAAAATCTTTAATTTGTCCGCGCGCTTCTTTTACGGCAAGAGCCGCTTTCTTTGCAAAACTGTACATACTGGAAGGGTTTGCATATTCATCCGAAAAATACGGCATCATTGCTTCCACAACTTCAGGGGCGGCTTTGGTGGTGGCGTTATTATCAAAATATATTAACTTGTCCATTATGCTACCTCGATTACGGCTATATCTTTGCAGACAGTATCACGGAGCGTTGTTTCAACGAAAGTTTTCAGGGTGAGGGTGGAATTTTTGCAGCCGGAACAGTTCCCGCGCAGTTTAACAAACACACGGTCCCCGTCAACGTCAACCAGTGTAATATCGCCGCCGTCTTTTCTCAGTTCGGGCGAAATCTGTGTATCTATAATACTGTTAATTTTCAAAACCTTTTGGGCAGCGGATAATTCACAGCGTTCTTCCCCTTTTTTATAGTATGCGTTAAGAATGTCCTGAATTTGTCCTTTACATTTTCCGCAGGCTCCGCCAGCTTTGGTAAAATTTGTAACTTCTTCTACGGATTTAAGTCCGTTGTGTTTAACTGCGTCAAGTATTTGATTTTCGGTTATGTTGAAACAGGTGCAGATAAGTTTCGGCGCTTTGTCCGCATTTACGATTTCGTCCAAATCCACGTAGCCTTCGTAATTTCTCAGGGCATCTTCCAATGCTTCATGGCCCATAACGGAACAGTGCATTTTTTCGGGCGGCAAGCCTTCAAGCCGGTCTGCAATGTCCTTATTGGTAATCTTCTTGACTTCATCAAGCGGCCTGCCGATAATCATTTCCGTTAAAATGCTTGAGCTTGCAACAGCGGAACCGCAGCCAAAAGTTTGAAATTTAGCGTCTGTAACAATTCCGTTTTTTATTTTCAGATATATTTTAAGCGAGTCTCCGCATGCCAGCGAACCTGCTTGTCCAACACAGTCAGCATCATCAATTTTGCCGACATTGCGCGGATTGCGGTAATGTTCTATAACTTTTTCCGAGTAATCCCACATTTTTTGCTCCTTTCAGGTTAATTTTACCCGCAGCCGTTTTTCACGTCATTACGTATTTGGGGGTGTATTTTTATTTATCTACCATGTATTTTAGCGCAAAAATAAATATTTTTATCCCCGCTTAATCTAATTTTAGTAAATAGTGCTTAGTAAATAGTGACTAGGGGTTAGAGACTAGGAAATAGAGTTGAAAGGTTGAATTTACCCTCTCCCTCTGGGAGAGGGTGCCCGTAGGGCGGGTGAGGGTTTTATTGATAACGTCATTGCGAGGAGCTTGCACGGCAAGCAACGAAGCAATCCGGTCAAAACAGTGAATTTACCGGATTGCCGCGCTCCCGCCGGTCGCTCGCAATGACGCGGCGGGAGAAGGTGACTGAGTGATTAGGTGAATAGGAAATAGAGTTGAATGGTTAAAAACCATTTAATATTAAAGCGTTTAAAACTTAATCGGATAATCGTCAGATATTTTCCAGTTGTCATACATGATTAGCGCAGCGCAGTACCTTCCACGTGCATAGGAAGAGCCGTTATTACAGCCGAATGTTACATTATTAATTATATTGGCACGCTGCTGAACTAAATACCCCTCCGGTCGTAAACCGTTATCTGTTATAATAAAAGAAAAAGAATCCCTGCCCATCTTGGCGGTTTTTCCGGCAACCGGATAAAATATAACATACACATGATCCACATTTGCGGCAGAACCGTCGGGAAAATATATTTTTACCCCCGTAATTGGCATGTTAAGATCATGAAACTCTTCATATTTGAGAACTTTCATGTGTTTTTTCAGATATTTCTGATAAAACTCAACATTTTCGTCATAATCATATAATGTCGCAAACGTCCAATCTTTGATTGGCCCGTTATCAACTTCGGACATTTTTAAAGCCTGATTGAATACACTGTAAAACTTCTGCATTCTGACGATAACAACATTCTTTCGATAATTCCCAATCAGCGCCGGCATGGTTAACGACGCAACCACTCCGATTATGCCCAATGTAATCAATACCTCTGCAAGAGTAAAACCCTTCTTCACCAAGTTATCTCCTTTGTTAAATAGTATTACAATATTATTATATATTTAAATAATAATATTATTATCTAAAATAATCAATTAGCAAGGTTTTATTAAGAATGTTAAACTTTAGCTATGATTAAAAACAAGTTGTCGGAGATTATGGGACGTAAACGCCTGAATATGGCTGAAGTAGCCAGAATGTCAGGGCTTACGCATGTTACTGTTTTTCGGATTTACCATGAAAAGACCACAACGGTTGAGCTTAATACAATAGACAAACTATGCAGCGCCCTGGACTGCAAAATACAGGATATATTTGAACATGTACCGGATTAATACTTGTAATAAATGCAATATTTGATAAATTAGTTACATGTTTAAGCAATTAGCAGAGGGTAAATTACCCTCCCCTTGAGGAGAGTATTAACTTTTTATTGCTTTGTCATTGCGAGGACGAATGTAATGAGGACGAAGCAATCCAGTCAAAACTGTTGAATTTACTGGATTGCCGCGTCGGGCTTACGCCCTCCTCGCAATGACGAAACAATGCAAAGTTAACAATGCCCCCCTTGAGGGAGGGTCGAAATTTGCTTTAGCAAATTTCGGGGTGGAGTAGTAGTAGGTATTGAAAAGGGTTGTTGATTTGATCTTGCCATGTGCCAGATCCTGAAACAAGTTCAGGATGACAAGAAGGTTGTTGGCAGGGATGTTCTTTTTTCCATACCTCCTCTATACCTCCCCCACCCCGAAACTTGCCAATACAATGCCGGCCGGAAGGCGGAAGCCGAAGGTAGAACCTTGACCCGCTTCCGAATGAACAAATACGCTGCCCTGATGATATTTTTCAATGGTTGTTTTGACCAAATGCAGGCCCAGACCGGTGCCTTTTACGGAAAGAGTATTGTTTTCAACCCGGTAAAATCTTTCAAAAATACGTTTTTGATGTTCCGGAGCAATCCCGCAGCCGTAATCTTTTACGGAAACTTCAATCTCGTCCGTGCCGCGTATGTAATCAATTCGGACCTGAATTTCCGCGTTATCCGGAGAATATTTAATTGCATTGGATAAAATATTAGTAAACGCGCGTTCTATGGCATCGTAATTGAATACTGCGTCCGGAACTTCACTGTCTTTATTAACTAATATCGTAAGATTGCGTTCTTTTGCAAGAATTTGAAGCTGTTTAACCGAGCTTTCAACTGCCTGAACAATACTGTTAGCGGATTTTTCCAGCTTAATGTCC
This sequence comes from Heliobacteriaceae bacterium, assembly GCA_031265495.1. Classification (GTDB taxonomy): domain Bacteria; phylum Cyanobacteriota; class Vampirovibrionia; order Gastranaerophilales; family Gastranaerophilaceae; genus UBA947. Next base: position 7,047 of record JAISCP010000103.1, read on the forward strand.
GAATCAAGCCGCGAAAAGTCAAGAATATCATTAACCATACTGTTAAGCCGGATAACTTCATTATTGATTATTCCGATGAATTCCTGTTTGGTTTCTTCCTCAAAATCGTTTCCGTAATTGTACAAAGTATCGATATAACTGCGTAAAACCGTTACCGGAGTACGCAGTTCGTGCGAAACATTTGAGATAAAATGCGAGCGGATTTTATCCATTTCCGCTTCTTTTGTCATATCAATCAGCACGATTATGTAGCCTACGTAGTCCTTGTTACGGGTAAACATAGGTGAAATTATTGACTTAATGGTAAGGCTGTCGATTTCTATGTTAAATTCAAGCGGTTTATTTTCCATCAGGGAAAGCGGAGTATCTTTAAATTCTTCAATCTTATCTTTGAAACAGAAATTTCCCGAGCTGTCCGAGTATTGCTGAATTTTAATTTCCGGCAGATGGGTTTCGCTGATATCCAAGAGGTGCCGCGCGTGTTCATTTACGAGAACAACATTGTCAAAATTGTCGCATACCACAACCCCGTTGGCAATACTCATCAAAACAGCTTCCATTTTGTTGCGTTCCAGAGTCAGCTGCTCAATGTTCTGCTCCCCGTATATGTGAAGCCTGTTTGACATATCATTAAACGAATCAAACAGCTCCCGAACCTCAGAGCTGACGTCTTTACCTTCAATTTTATACCCGAATTCTCCCGTAGAGATTTTGTGAACCCCTTCGTGGAGAATTCGCAGTTCACGGGTTATGAGATAAGTGTTAATCAGGATTACAAACGCAAACACAAACCACGCAATACTGAACACAAAAAGCAGCGAACCGCGCGTTGTAGACGATATTTGATTAATAAGATTTCCCGAAAGCCCGACAGTTACGGAGCCGATGTTGTCTGCATTCAATATCATCGGAGAACTTACGGTTATAACGGCTTTTCCGGCTTTGGAACCGGCCCCGCTCCGGTATATAAGCTTGCCGGAGGAATCTCTGTATTCAATAAGTACGATTTCGTTATGCCCGCGTAAAATCGCGTCCGTATGCAGTTTTACCGTCGAATAAACTTCATTTTCCGGTAAATCTTTAATAATCTCAACCGTACTTATAGCCAGAGTTTTTGACAGAATTTGTCCGAAACTGCCGTAGCCTGAGTTTAATTTTTTCTGGATATTAAAAGTGGCGAAAAAAGCAATTGCAACAATAAGTACGGTGCTCAAAATAAGTCCCGATATGATTAAACGGTTCTGTGTCGTCAAACTCACTTTCTTACTATTCATAGCAGAATTATATCACTATAAATGCTGTTGAGCAATAGAGAGTGTTAACATACTATTGTTTCGTCAGTTACATGATTTTTTAAGAAGACAACAATTTCCGTAATTCCTAAATTTGACGGCTCATCGCACCCCTGTCATGCTGAAATCTATCATATCAGCGTCATTCCGGGCTTGTCTTGGATTATTCGGGTTGAAAGCGTGGTTTCCCAACAACTTACGGGCTGCGCCCTACCGAAAATCCGCTGACCCGGAATCTATTTCAATTAAACTGATAGACCCTGAAACGAGTTTAGGATTGCCGCGTCGGGCTAACGTCCTCCTCTCAATTGTACATGTACAGCAATGGCAATCCTTTGCTGTTCCCTCTTTCCTAATCATTTAAAAACCTATAAAACCCTCATCCGGCGCTACGCGCCACCTTCTCGGAGAAGGAATTTTAACCTTTCAACCCTTCAACTATTCAACCTTTCAACTATTCAACCCTTCAACTCTATTTACTATTTACTAACCCCTATTTACTATTTACTATCCCCTGTTATAAAATAAAAGGCATGAACAAGATTTTAGTAATTGACGATGACAGAGCAATAAATGAACTAATCAAGGTAAATCTTGAACTGCGCGGGCATAAAGTCATACAGGCTTACGACGGCACAACAGGATTCGCGCTGTGCAAGCAGGAAGCTCCGTCGCTTGTGGTTCTTGATGTAATGATGCCGGAAGTTGACGGATTTACGGTAGCGCAGCGAATCAGGAAAAATGATTTGACAAAAAACATACCCGTACTGATGCTTACAGCGCTTTCACAGATTAACGACAAGGTTACGGGCTTTGATATCGGAGCAGACGACTATCTGGTAAAACCGTTTGAAATGGAAGAATTGCAGGTTCGGGTGCGCGCTTTACTGAAACGCACACGCCAAATCCCTGAATCCGCTTCAACACGGGAAATCCTTACTCTGGGGGAAATTACACTGCTGCCGGAAACTTACAGCGTTAAAATCCGGGACAAAACCGCAAAATTAACTCCTATTGAATTTGATATTTTCAACCTGCTTTTCCAAAATCACGGAAATATGGTTTCCTCAGCGCAGCTGCTTAAAGATGTTTGGGGCTATTCACCGGACGATGACGTAGAGACAATCCGTGTTCACATCAGGCATCTTCGCGCAAAGCTGGACGAAATTTCCAGCGGCAGAAAATACATCCAAACTATCTACGGCGGAGGTTACAAGCTGGATATTAAATAAGAAGGCGGGAATCAAGCTTTACTGCCACAGTAAAGGTTAGGTACAAGGTGGTACAACTAAAACTTACCCGGCGGGTAATCGGCCTTGATTTGCCAGCCGTCATAGCGGATTAGCGCGGCACAGTATGAGCCCACGTCCGCGCAACCCTGCATTGTGGTTGCATGACGTATCAGTCCGCTTCTCGTACCGTCCCAGCCTGCAATGTAAGGCTCGAAAAAGGAATGCTTACCGTTATTCAAAGCAATACTTTTTCTGTTAAAGATAAATGCAAAAGTTCCTCTCGTTATATCAGTGTCCTGAAAATGCCTCAGTTCTTTTTCATTAACATGAAAAAATACATCCCAGCCGCCGGAACCCAAATGCCTCATCTGCATGATGCTCCCGTCCGAGAAATGAACACACAGCGACGGCAAATTCGTATAAAGGCATTCTTCAACTTTAAGGCTCAAAATGTACTTTGCAAGATATGTATCGTAAAATTCCTTTTCTTGCTGATAATTATCTCTAAGAACCGGATAATTCCAGTCTTCAGCGGGTCCGTTTTCCGCTTCGGACAGCTTTACCGCCTGATTTATAATTGAATAGAATTTTTGCAGCCGTGTTACAACAACTGTTTTTCTGTGATTTGAAATCAATGCGGGCATGGTCAAAGCCGCAACAACTCCGATTATTCCCAGAGTAATTAGTACCTCTGCCAGAGTGAACCCTTTTTTCATAATTTCCTTAACCTCTCTTTACATTTTTTAAATTATTAAATTATATTTTTAATTATATAATTTAAAATTATAGCTTTTTTAAATCAATTTGTCAAGTTTTAAATTGAACAATAAAATAATAAACATGGCAATTAAAGAAGATGTAAAAGTACTACTTGCACAAGAAAACAAAACTATGACATATGTTGCGCAAAAAACCGGCAGCTCTGTTTTCAACCTTTCCAATAAACTCCGCAAAAAAACAATCCGCTTTGAAGAAGTCCGCCAAATCGCTGATATTTTAGGCTACAATATTAAGTTTGAAAAAAAGTCTTGATTTACTGTTATGTCAGTGAATAGGAAGAGGGGAAAACAGCCCGCGTCGTGCTGAACAATCTCCCTGTCATGCTGAAGTTTGCACCCTCTCCCGTATGGAGAGGGAAAAGCAAGTTCAGTATGACGCGGAAGTTATGGTGTTATTCGTCATGTGCAGATGAGGCGGCGCAGAGAGAGGAATTCAACGGTTCCCCCTTCCCTGTTTACTAATTTAGCTGTAGCTCTTAATCACCTATATCAGCATGTCAGAGGGCTGTTCAACCATTTTTATATCCGAAACTTCCTAAAGCTTTCTCTTTTTTGCGCCAATCTTTTTCAACTTTCACTTCCAGAGACAGGAAAACCTTCTTTTCTGCAATTTTTTCGAGCTCTAAGCGTGCTTCCGTGCCGATTTTTTTGAGAAGACCGCCGCCTTTACCGATTAAAATCCCTTTCTGACTTTTGGTTTCACAGTAGATATTAACGTAAATCCGGTCTATTCCGTCATTTTCCTCATAGCGCTCTGTTTTCACAGCCACAGAGTGCGGAATTTCATCCGATGTATGCAGCAAAATTTTCTCCCGTACAATTTCCTGCACTATATCGCGCATAGTTTCTTCGGTTACAGTGTCTTCGGGGTAAATCAGCGTGCCTTCGGGAAGAATTTTAAAAATATTTTCCAGTAAAACGTCAATATTACGTCCGGTTTTGGCGGATAAACGCACTACCGGATAATTCCTTTCAAACAATGTTTTATAAGTTAAAAGATTTTCTTCCGCCTTATTGTTTTTGAGTTTATCAATCTTGTTCATTACAATAATTACCGGAGTTTCAGTACGCAGAATATTTTGCGCAATCCATTTGTCGCCCTTGCCCGCAGGCTCTGAACCGTCAACCGTAAATAAAATTAAATCCGCGTCCGGCACAGAAATCTTCGCCTCATCAAGGAGAAATTCACCCAGTTTATCCAAAGGTTTATGCACGCCCGGGGTATCAATGAAGACAATCTGACCTTGCGCAACAGTATAAATTCCTTTAATTCTTTTTCTGGTCGTCTGTGCTTTTTCGGTTGTAATAACAATCTTTTGCCCGAGAATTTGGTTCAAAAGTGTTGACTTACCTGTATTAGGACGCCCTATTATCGCTGCAAACCCGCTTTTCATATAAATAATCATAGCACAAATAATTTAGGTGAATAAGTGATTAGGTGAATAGGCAAGAGAGTTGAAAGGTTGAATGGTTGAATTCCTCTCCTTACAGGAGAGGAAGAATTTCTTAATGAACACAGCGTGTGAATTTAGAAATTCAGGTGAGGTGGCGCAGGGCCGAATAAATCTTAATTAGAACACATTTCTCATGGATTCGCTATGCCTGCCCCCTCACCCCAAACAACTAAGCTCAACCTTCGGTTTCGCTAAGTGTTTGCACCCTCTCCCGCAGGGAGAGGGATACCGAATAGCGTTAAAAATACTGGTTTCCAGCCCCTAACCCCCAGTCTCTAATGGAGGGTTTTATTGATTTTTAAATGAATAGGAAAGAACAAAAAGACCATCAGTTGCCGAGCAAATTACTTAACCCTATTGCCAATAAATTTTCTTTAAAGTAAAATATGCACGGAGGTATTATTATGCGAAATTTGCTGCCCACTGTCTATGATTGCTACTCATGCAAAGAAGACATGGAACTTGTTTCACAGATTGTAGAGGCGTTGAAGAAGATTTTAGATGAAGATAAAAATGAATTCCAGCCTTTGTTTTTGCGGACTTCCGACAACCTTGTATACAACGTAGCGAATAAGGCTGTTCATGAACGTAAAAAAACTTTTGCAGTAGGGATTACGGGGGAAAGCGCCTCCGGAAAAACCGTCTTTGTTGACAACACTATTAAAGCCTGCGTTAAAGACAAAAATGAAGGAATTTACACTGTAATCCGCTGTGATGATTACTACAAAGACACCTCAAAAGAACTTAAAAAAGCAGGCAGTTACGAGGCGCTCTTCAAAACCGGTTTCAGCTTCGACACGCCGGATGCAATGAATTTGGAACTTATGAAAGAACATATTCTGGCATTAAAAAACGGGCAGGAAGTAACTTCGCCGATGTATGATTTTGTAACCTGTGAGTCCAACCCTGCCGGTGAGCTTAAAAAACCGGCGAAAGTTGTGCTGACCGAAGGGCTTTATGTTTTAAATAAAAATGTACGCGATATTATGGATGTTAAAGTTTACGTTTACACTCCGCTTGACGTTATTAGAGAACGCTGGTACAAACGAGCTGTTTTACGCGGAAAAACCAACGAAGCTGCCGATTTGCAATTCGCTGATGTAAATAAAACCGCACAGCAGTATATTCGTCCGGTTTACGGAATTTCCGACGCTGTTATAAACGGGCTTGTTTCGCAGGAATACATTCAATATATTACTGACAGAATTTTCCATGTGCTGCGCGACATTATTCCGTAACGGAGTATTTAGGTGACTAAGTAAATAGGAAAGAGGAAACAGCCCGCATCATCCTGAACTTGCTTTTCCCTCTCCATACGGGAGAGGGTGCAAACACTTAGCGAAACCGCAGGTTGTGTTTGGGGTGAGGGGGCAGTTAAGCTTTACTTCCCCGTACAGAAGGCAGATGCTGAAACAGCGGATTTAAGAGTGGAGGGCAAAGCCCGAAACTCGTCTAAGTGAGCACACTTCTGCGAACTGCGAATAATCCAAGACAAGTTCAGCATGACAGGAAGGTTATGGCAGGTTTTTAAAAATCCTATTTACTAATATCATGTAACTAATTACTTGACATGTACAGCAATGGCAATCCTTTGCTGTTCCCTCTTTCCTAATCATTTAAAAACCTATAAAACCCTCATCCGGCGCTACGCCCCACCTTCTCGGAGAAGGAATTTTAACCTTTCAACCCTTCAACTATTCAACCTTTCAACTAAAAAGCTATACCTCAATCCCTCCAGCCTTCTATACCTACCCCGAAATTTGCTTTAGCTGTGTTTAGCCGTACATCTGATTTTTGAAATCTTACCTCCCAAAATATAGCCCGTCGGCTATGTAGTAATGAGCGAGTAATTTTTGACCGGAATTCTTTAATATAGATTTAAGGAGTAACAATGCCGGTTAAGAAGTTACAGTACAAAAAAATGCCGCCTGACGAGCTGGTCATACTGGCGCAGCACGATGATTTTAAAGCGCTTGAAGAACTGATTAAACGTGAACAGAAGAATATTTTCGCAGCTTTTTCATATCTCAGCGGCAAGCGGGAGAATGTGTTTGACCTGACTCAGGAAGCGCTTTTGCGTGTTGCCAAAGGGCTTCCGAAACTCAAAAATCCCAAGACTTTTAAAAGCTGGCTGAACCGTATTGTAACAAATATTTTTTATGATGAACTGCGTAAACAAAAGCGCAGGCAAAACACGGTTTCACTGGACGACAGCCCGATATTTGATATAAAATTTCAGCTTACGGACAAAAAATGCAAGCCGCACGAAAAATGTATGTCCGCTGAATTGGAGAAGCTTATAAAAAATGCTATTTTAGGTTTACCGGAGCAGTTTCGGATTGTGATAGTCCTGCGCGAACTTCAAGGGCTGTCTTATGAAGAAATCGCAAAAGCAACGCATTCAACCGTCGGAACCGTTAAGTCGCGCATAGCGCGGGCGCGCGAAAAGTTACAGAACGGTCTGAAAGCGTATATATAGGAGATTAAAAAATGGAATTATCATGTTCTCAGGTTAGTGCACTAATGAGCTTCTATATGGAGAATAAATTAAGCGATAAGCTTACACAATATATCAGTCGTCATTTAGAACTGTGTCCGGCGTGTGCTGAAAAGTACGAAAATTTTAAGAAAATTATGAGTAAATACACAAATGTACACAAAGAAATTACTCAGAATGATGAATTCGAAACGCAATTTATGACAAAGCAGTATGAGGAATTCAAGTTAAATCTGTCGGCTTATGTAGACAATGAACTTGACGAACGCGAAAACATTAAAGTTAAAAAAACAGCAATAACTAACCCGCTTGCCAAGCAGGACTTAAAAGACGCATACGCTTTTAAGCAGCTTTTGCACTCGGCATTTGAGAAAACCAAAAACGATGCGAAAATTGATTTGTCGAAATTCATTATCAGCCAAATGTATACCGATTTAAACGAAAAGCGTCCTGACCCGTTTGTGCAGGTAATACTGCTGTTCTGGGGGATAATAGCCTGCATAACAGCCGGAGTAATCGGAATATTGTATTTATAAAATATTATATTTATAAATTCAATGTCGACACGACCTGGCATTTTCAACGCTATTTACTATTTACTAAGCACTATTTACTAAATACTATTCATTAATATTTGCTTTTTGGAATATTTTACGCTATTATTTTTGTCATGCGGGTCGGAATTAAAAACCTTACCGCATGTGCCTGTATCATATAGCATTATGTCTTTGAGCACAGGCGTATTACAATAAATTAAGGAGAATTAAAAAATGAGTAAAAAAAATTTCCTGTTTACTTCCGAATCAGTTACGGAAGGACACCCTGACAAAGTTTGCGACCAGATTTCAGACGCGATTTTAGATGAATTTTTAACAAAATCCCCGCAGTCAAGGGTTGCCGCAGAAACTACGGTTACAACAGGCATGGCGCTTGTTTGCGGTGAGATTACCGCGGATTGTTACGTGGATATTCCTCAGGTTGTGAGAAATACAATCAAAAATATAGGCTATCATGGTGAAGAAGGCGGAGGATTTGACTCTAAAACCTGTGCTGTTTTGACAAGTATTGATGAACAGTCCTGCGATATTGCGGGCGGCGTAAACAAAGCGCTGGAAGCCAGAAATGATAATTCCGATACTGCCGGACAGGAAACGGAAAATATCGGCGCCGGCGATCAGGGGATTATGTTCGGATATGCCTGCAATGAAACCCCCGAATTGATGCCGCTTCCGATAAGTCTGGCCCACAGGCTGGCTTACAGACTGGCTCAGGTAAGAAAACAGGGTATTGTGAACTACCTCAGACCGGACGGCAAATCTCAGGTTACGGTTGAATATACCGGCGGAAAACCTTCAAGAATTCATACCGTGCTGATTTCAACCCAGCATGACCCGGAAATCAACGGAGTTTCCGATAACCAAAAAGTTCAGGAAATCATAAAAGATGATGTTAAGAAATGGGTCATAGATTACGTTTTTGAAAACGAATCAATCAAACCCGACAGTAACACCAAAATTCTGGTGAACCCTTCAGGACGTTTTGTTGTAGGCGGACCTCAGGGCGACGCGGGCCTGACCGGAAGAAAAATTATTGTAGATACTTACGGCGGCTATTCAAGACACGGCGGCGGAGCTTTCTCCGGCAAAGACCCTACAAAAGTTGACCGCTCGGCAGCTTATGCGGCAAGACATGCCGCTAAAAATATTGTGGCGGCGGGCTTGGCTGAAAAATGCGAAATAGAATTGGCTTATGCAATTGGTGTTGCGGAGCCCATTTCTGTTCTGGTTGATACATTCGGTACGGGTAAAATTTCCGATGATGAACTTACCGCACTGGTTAACAAAAATTTTGATTTGAGACCGGCGGCAATTATCAATCAGTTTGACTTACGCGGTCTGCCTGCTAAAAATGGCGGCAAATTTTACCAATTACTTGCGGCTTACGGGCACATGGGAAGAAGCGATATTAATGTTCCATGGGAGCAGCTCGATAAGGCTGCTGCTTTGAAATCTCAGGCCTGCGCGTCTTGCTCTTCATGATTATCCTTTATTAGGGCGTGTCGACAATCATCCTGTCATACTGAACTTGTTTCCACAACTGTCCCGTTAAAATTATGAGGTTATCCGGAATACGAATTGGTTCGGGTTTTTCCGGCGTTTTTGTCCGTAATCTCTCATTTTTAAACTCATAATTATTAGTAAAAAACATTCAACAATCTCCACGTCACCCGGAACTTGATTCAGGGTCTATCAGTTTAATTGAAATTGATAGA
>JAISCP010000135.1 GCA_031265495.1 Heliobacteriaceae bacterium
GCGAGGACGAATGTAATGAGGACGAAGCAATCCAGTCAAAAACGTTGAATTTACTGGATTGCCGCGTCGGGCTTACGCCCTCCTCGCAATGACGAAACAATGCAAAGTTAACAATGCCCTTTGAGGGAGGGTCGAAATTTGCTTTAGCACATTTCGGGGTGGGGTAGAAAGATTAAAGAGGGTTGTTGGTCTGATTTTACCATTGGCAGATGCTGAAACAGCGGATTTCGGCGGGCGCGAAACGCCCATAGTGAGCAAAACCACGTTTTTGCGAACTGCCGATAATCCAAGACAAGTTCAGCATGACAGGACGATGCTCAGAATGACGCGAGCTCCTCTTCCCTGTTTCCTCTTTCCCGGATTTCTAAAAACCTTACTTTGCGTCAATTGACTTAATATCCGCTTCTGCGCGCTCCGGAAAACTATCTTTAATTTTGTTCACTAAATCGTTTGAAGAATTTACCCAGAATGACGAGCCGGCAAGTACTCTGGTATTATCTATGCTGATAGTTACGGGGTCGGAACCCGGAACAGCGCAAAGTATGTTTTTAAGCAGTACGAGTTCTTCAAATTTAAATTCTCCGCTAAGGTGCAGATTAAAGATATTGCAATTCTCTACGGTTTTAACCGTATCAACAATAATGGAAGCGGGTTCGTCACTGTTTCTTTTACTTATGCGGCCGGAAACAATTACGCGCTGCTCTGTTTCAAGCAGTGAGCCGTAATCCGCAATTTTATTGTGAAAACACACTACGTCCGCTTTTCCGCTCAAGTCTTCAATGGTTGCGAACCGGATAAATTTTGAAGGGTCTTTTTTTGTCGGAATTTGCCTGACAGCGGTTACAAGTCCGCAAATACTGACAAGTTTGTCGTTTTCAAGGTTGTTTAATTCCGAAGTTTTGTGGGTCATCAAAAACGGCAGTTTATCTCTGATTGTCGAAAGCGGGTGGCTTGATACGTAAAATCCCAAAAATTCTTTTTCAAAATTTTGGATGGTACGGGTATCGTACTCCTCGTCCGAGCCGGTAAGTTCAAAACCGTTATAGCCGCCGTTGTCCTCCAGTCCGGCAAAAAGGCTTCCCTGTCCGAGCGCTTTTGCCTGATTTTCCCGCTGGGCGCAGGAAACAATATATTCAATGTTTTCGATTAATTGTTTTCTGCTTTTTTCAATAGTATCAAATGCGCCCGATTTGATTAATCCTTCAAGAACCCTTTTGTTGGAGCATTTAGGGTCAACGCGTTTGCAAAAGTCATAAATTGATTTAAACTCTCCGTTTTCTTCGCGTTCTTTAAGAACATTTTCCACAACGACTTCCCCGACCTGTTTGATTGAGATTAAACCGAAACGAATGTTATTTTCGTCCGGCGTAAACTCTGCATAAGACTTGTTAATATCGGGAGGCATGACATTAATTCCCGTTTTTTGGGCTTCTTCTATGTAAGCGCTGGTGCTGTCCTGATTACCGGAAACGCTTGTAAGGAGCGCCGCAAGATATTCAACCGGATAGCGGCATTTCAGGTAGGCGGTCTGGTAAGCCACAAAGGCATAAGCTGCCGAGTGCGAACGGTTAAAACAGTATTCGGCGAATTTTTCTATTTGCTCAAACAGTGCGGCTGCATCTTTTGCGCTCATTCCGTTTCTGGAAGCTCCTTCAACAAATTTCCCTTTTTGCTGCGCCATTTCATCAACTTTTTTCTTACCCATCATGCGGCGCACCATGTCTGCCTGACCAAGCGAGTAGTCCGCTAAAATCTGGAATATCTGCATAATTTGTTCCTGATAAACAATCGTTCCGTAAGTATCTTTCAGCACGGGAACGAGGCTTTCATGCGGGTATGTAACTTCTTTTCTGCCGTGTTTGCGCTCTACAAAGTCTTCCACCATGCCGGCGTTGAGCGGTCCGGGACGGAACAGCGCTACCAGCGCGCCAATGTCTTCAAAGACGTCAGGTTTGAGGCTTTTTACAAGCTGTTTCATGCCGGAAGATTCAAGTTGAAACACGCCGTCGGTTTCCCCCCGGGAAAGCATTTCGTAAGTCGGTTTATCGTCAAGCGGAATTTTATTTATGTCAAATTCAATTCCATGCCGCTGCTTAATGAGCTTCATTGTGTTTTTTATAATTGTAAGGTTGCGCAGACCAAGAAAGTCCATTTTTAAAAGCCCTAACTTTTCTAAATCGGCCATCGGATATTCAGTTACTATAATCCCGTCTTTTGAGGGCTGCACCGGAACTATCTCACTAAGCGGCTTGTGAGAGATAATTACCCCTGCGGCATGCGTGCCAACATTGTTCTTAATGCCTTCAATGGCTTTTGCCATATCGACAAGCTTTTTAACTTCTTCATCATTGTCGTACAGGATTTTCAATTCCATACCCGGTTTGAGCGCGTCATCAATTGTTGCTTTCGGCTCATTCGGGATTAAGGCGGAAATCTGGTTGCTCCTTGCAAACGGAACGTCAAAAACCCGCGCAACTCCTTTTAATGCAGCTTTTGCAGCGTAAGTGCCAAAGGTTATAATCTGGCAGACCCGGTCTTCGCCGTATTTTTTCGCAACATAGTCAATGACTTCGCCGCGTCTTTCAATACAAAAATCAATATCAACATCGGGCATGGAATATCTTTCGGGATTAAGAAAACGTTCAAACAAAAGCCGGTGGCGTATGGGGTCGAGGTCTGTTATTCCGAGCGCGTAAGCGGCAACGCTTCCCGCAGCGGAACCCCGTCCCGGACCGACCGGTATTCCGTTCTTTTTAGCGTAATCTATAAAATCCCATGTGATTAGGAAGTATGCGGAAAATCCCATTTGTTCAATAATTCCGAGTTCATACTTTACGCGTTCTTCAATTTCCGGCGTAATTTCCGCATAGCGTTCTTTAAGCCCTTCCCGGACTTTTAAATCAAGGTAGGATTCCGTTGTATGGTCAGCCGGAACCTTGTAATCCGGCAGCGGAGCTTTGCCCGTTTCAAGAATGAAATGGCATTTCCCTGCGATTTCAACTGTATTTTCAATACATTCATCAAACAGAGCGCTATCCATCCAGCGGAAAGCATCACGTAATTCAACGGGTGTTTTTACATAAAACTCGTTGTTCGGAAAATGAAAACGATTAGGGTCGCTTTTCAGGGAGTTTGTCTGAAGGCACAAAAGAGTGTCATGCCAGTCTGCATCTTCCCGTTTCAAATAGTGTGAATCGTTTGTGATGACAAGTTTGATGTCAAGTTCTTTTGCAAGGCGGATAAGTTCGGGATTTGTCCGCTTCTGCTCGTCAAGCCCGTGGTCTTGAAGTTCAAGGTAATAATCGCCGCCAAAAAGTTCTTTGTATGCCAAAGCCGTCTTTTTAGCTCCTTCATAATCATTTTTCATCAGGTTCTGCAGGACTTCACCGCCAAGACAGGCGCTCAGACAAATCAGGCCTTCATGATACCGCTTAATGAGTTCAAAATTAATTCTGGGTTTATAGTACATTCCTTCGCAGTGCGCAATTGAAACCAATTTTATAAGGTTGCTGTAACCTGTTTTATCTTTTGCGAGCAGCACCAAATGATAAAGCGGATTGTGCGATGAATTTTTATCGGAAATTTCTTTATCATGGACATAAAATTCACAGCCGATTATGGGCTGTACGCCGATTTCTTTTGCCGTACGGTAAAACTCAACGGCGCTGTACATTACTCCGTGATCGGTAATCGCCACGGCAGGCATGTTGTTTGCCTTTGCAAATTCACACATATCCTTAATCCTGATTGCTCCGTCCAACAGGGAATATTCACTGTGGACGTGTAAGGGCACATATTGCGTATTCTTGTCCATAAGCTATATTTTAGCACAAAGTAGGTGAATAAGTGAATAGGTGATTAAGTGAATAGGAAAGAGAGTTGAAAGGTTGAAAGGTTGAATGGTTGAATGGTTTACCCTCCCCTTGAGGGAGGGTCGAAATCTTTGCGGCAGCAGGCGTGAGCGAAGCGAACGCCTTTGCCGCAGATTTCGGGGTGGGGTATAGAGGGCTGGAGGTATGGCTAAATTAGTTAATAGGAAAGAGGGAACGGCAAAGGATTGCCATTGCTGTACATGTCAAGTAATTAGGGCGTGTCGACATTCAAATTCAATTTCCGTTACCCTGAATCAGTGATTAAGTGAATAAGAAAGAGCAAAAAGACCATCAGTTGCCGAACAACCATCCTGTCATCCTGAACTTGTTTCAGGATCTGGCACATGGCAAATCGTACTATCTTCTCAATTTTGTTCCAGGATGACGTGACGCTCAGCATTATGTTTTTATATCCAATGTCGACACGCCCTAGCATTTAAAACTTCCAAGTCAGGCCGGCTTGAAAGCTTACGCCTGTTCTGCCGCCGTTGCGGATTACTATTTGTACATAAGAAGAAAAACGTTCTTTAAAGTTTTTGACAGCGCCTATACCGTACTCAATATATCCGTGCCGCATTCTTATGTCAGGTAAATTAATATTACCTGCGCTGCCGTTAAGTTTATCGTTTATGTTGTACATATATTGCGCTGTTAAATACAGACTCCAGGTTTCATGCCCGTAAATTAAATTTAATCCCGGCGCAACGTTTATACCATTCAAAAAGCCCGAGTTCATGGATATTGCCCCGAAATCCGAACCCCAGTTTTGTTTGCCGAAAATGTTGTAGGAAACCAGAACAGTAGGTTGAATTATAAATCTGCGGGACGGATGAAAATTATAAGCCGATTTAAGGGCGGTACCTGCAAACCAGTTAGCTGTACGGTCTGTGGCGCTTTCTACGGACATTTCGTTGTTATAGCCGCCGCCATAAGCAAGAATTGAGCCTATAAATCCGCCTTTGGAAAAGGTACCCATAAAACCGCCCTGCCCGCCGTTCTGATACATCCCTACTCCGTTAAAAGTCTGGTGTCCGCCGTTATATCCTATGTAAGCGGTCGGCAGGAATTTCCAGCCGTTTTTGAGCTTAACAACATCAAAATCTGCGCCGACTAAAGAACCGTAAGCATTATTGCCAACGTTAAGATCTTGGGTAAAAGACAGTTTTTCAAACGCAGCGTAGGTTTTGAACCAGAGCCCGCCGTTATCTTTGGTAAACTGGTACGGAGCAAACTGCGGAAAGGCTGCAGCATAGCGGTTTTTGTTTTGGCCGGATGCTATTTCGTTGCTGTCCAGATAGATATGGTCAAACAAAACATTGTTAATAAGAAGCTGGTTAAAATAAGCTGATAAAGTTGCTGCCTGACCGCGATAAACTTGTTTGTTGAAGCTTGTCAGGCTGAATCCGTACAAACCGCTGCCCAGAGAACTCATTTTATAATAACCCACAGGGCTTTCGGCTTCACTACCGGAAGCTGTAAAATTAATGCTGCTGCTGATTGCACCGTCAAAGACCTGAACTTCAAAATTGCTGTTTACGGGCGCCCGGCTTGTGAAGTTAAACCCGGAAACATTTACTGTACCTGTGGAACCAAGCTCTGTAATGTTGTCAAACAAGTATGAGTCGGAAGTTGCGTCTCTGCCGTCAATATCTATTGCAAAATTAGCGCCGCCGGTTCCTACCAGAAGGTTTTGAATAGTATTTGTATCAATAACTCCGTTGATTGAGTTAATTGTACCGCTGTCTAAAGTAAGATTTGTTAACCCGTTTAGAGAAACACCTGCGCCCGCATTGACAACGGAATCTGAAAGTACGGATATATCGCCTCCTGTTATAGAGCTGTTCGAGCCAAGATTTAATACGGAGGTATTTTGAGCCGTGAGAGTTCCGCCGGTTTGGCTGTAAGTACTGTTCGGGGAATTAGTTAAGCCGTCAATAGTTACGCTGCCGGAATTCAGAGTTACTGTTCCGTCCCAGCTGTCGTCACCGCCAAGGGTCATTGCACCGCCGTCAACATTTATTGCGGAAAGTATATTGACAACGGCGCTGCCGGTTATGCTGTCGCCGGCGTTATTTAAATCGAGAACGCCGTTTACATTGAGAGTTCCGTTGAGAACCTGCAGGGTTGAATCAGCGTCTTTACTTGCATTGGCAAGCCAGTTTAATGTGCCGCCGCTTATGGTGTTATTACCGCCAAAAAATATACCGTCAGTGTTTGTTGTTCCGGTTGTTTGCGTGAACATACCGGTAAATCCCGAATTATCACTGCCGGATTCAAGCGTGAGAATTCCGTTGCCGGATTTATTAATCGTACCGGTTCCGGAAATTCCGCCGCCAATTGATGTTACTCCTGTTTCACCGTTTATATTAACGGTTCCGCCGTTGTTATAAATGTCGTTTGAACCTGTTGAGTCCTGATTTCCGGAAAATGTTATATCTCCCGAGTTGTCTGAAGTGAGGTTCATAACCGCAGAATTGTATATTGCTCCGCCGTATTGACCCGCTGTGTTATCCTGAAAGACAGCTTCGCCGTTTATAGTTAATCCGTTGGCAGTGTTATAAATTGCACCGCCGTCTGCAGATGCCTGATTGCTGCTAAACGTTGTGTCATAAATGGCAAGAGTTCCGCCCTGATGGTCTATTGCACCGCCGTTATCAGCAGTGTTTCGGAAGAATGACGTATCTCCCGATATGAATAAAACTCCGTCTGTTTGGGAAATTGCTCCTCCGTTTCCGGTTGAATTATTATTTTCGATTGCAATATTAGTGAGGTTTACTGTGGAATTGGGGTTATACTGCCGCATAACAGAGCCGTCGCCATCAAGATAGGCATTTTGAACGGTTAAATCCGACAGAGTAAAATCGACAGTGTCACTACCTTCTATGTCAAACAGTGAACCGTTGCCGCCGCCTGTCAGATCACCGGACAAAATAGTGGTTATTCTGTTAAGCGGAATCTGCCCGTATACGGAGAAAGTTCCCTGTGCCATTTCGCTCAGACTTGCTGTATTTTGGTAGATAGTTCCTCCGTTTATCTGGAATGACCTTGTTCCGTCTTGGCCTAAGTCCAGAGTATTAACATATTCCAGAGTGCCTTCGTCAGCCTGTCCTATGACGCTAAAAATAACTCCCTGATTGTCTGCTGTTTTGGAGACATTGTATTCATATTCCGTTGTCGCGGAGTACTGAACAGCGGGAATACTGCTGTCAAAGGTTATGGGACCGTCAAGAACCTGAACTTCTCCGGTGAGCCAGTTATTTTCGCTGTCATATATGTAAATTCTGTTAATACCTGCCGTTCCGCTTCCGTTTACAATGTTCAGAGTATCAGCTGTAAGCGGGTTTAACCTGAAACCGTTGTTCGTAACCTTAAAATTCAGATTAGTATTGTTTGATACAGCCAAATAAGAGAATTCATAGTTATCGTAATCTACGGAAGAATTTGCTAAATCAAGCAAAGTATTTGACATGCTGTACTGTGTTGCGCCTGTGTAATCCGTGCTGCCCAAAGTAAGTTTGGCGTTCGTGAAATTTACATAGTTTGTGTTTCCGTTATCCAGTTTGGCTGTAAGACTATACGCTGTCTGCTCCGGAATACTTCTTGCATTGTCCGGCAATCCGCTCTGAAAATTCACTTCAGCGTCCGTGCCGAGCAGGTTAATCCCTGCCGAAGTTAAGCTTGAAGCCGGAGAAATCGTTGTTATATTAGTATTTGTGGAAATATGGTCGAGTTCCGCGTTATCGTATAAATTTGCATTATAATAAATGCTTGTCATGTCGCTTGTAACCTGTAAAATACTTCCGGTAATATTATTTTGCCCTGCAAACATTACGCCTTCAACCTGAACCGTACCGCCGGTTTCGTTTAAAACTCCGGTAAAAAGCGAACTGTTACTGTCTGCGCTGAGGTGTAAAAGACCGCTGCCGGACTTGTTTACGGTTCCGGATCCGGCTATACCGCCGGACATTTCAACACTGCCTGCAGTCCCGTTTATATCGATTATGCCGCTATTGTAAATATCCTTTCCCCGTGAAGCTGAATTCCCTTCAAAAGTTATATTACCATCGGATGAATTTAATACAATTGTGCCGACTGAATTGTAAATCGCACCGCCGTAAGATGTTGCGGTATTGTTTGTGAAGTTAGTATTACCGTTAATTGTAAAGACGGTATCACTGCCTGAATTGTAAATTGCACCGCCGTCACGGGCTTTTAATCCGTTGAATATAACTTCATCCCCTAAAACGCCCGTAATAATTGCAGAGCCTGAATTATAAACAGCTCCGCCGGACCCGGCGTTTATAACGTTATTAGAGTTTGAAAATACAGTACCTTCATTTATATTTAACATTGAGCCGCCGCTGTTGTAAATTGCGCCGCCATAAGTAATGCTTGATTTTACCATATTAGAATCAAAAGTTGTCCGGTCGACAGTAACAGAGCTGCCGCTTGTGTTATACACAGCTCCTCCGTAACCAAATCCGCTGTCGCTTGTCGCCGAGTTAGAATTAAAAGCTGACCGGCTTATGACCATTGTGCCGCCGTTATTGTAAATCGCGCCGCCGTAACTGAATCCCCCTTTTACACCTGTTGCCTCGTTAGAATTGAAAACGGTGTCAGTGATGTTTAAGCTGCCGAGATTGTACACAGCTCCTCCATACCTGAATCCTCCGCTTCCGGTTATCGAATTTGAGCTGAATGTTGAATTATTAATGTTTATTGTAGTGCCGGAGTTGTTATTAAAAGCTCCTGCCTGAGCGCTGCCCGAACCGCCGGTAACCCCTAAATAGCTGATTGTTGAATTTGTTGAACCTGATGTAAAATTGAACTTGTTTGATTTGTTAATATTTATTATCGTTGGATTTGAAGTATCCGCGCTTATAAAAGTAAGCTGTTTTGATATTGCGGAAGTCGGCCCTGTGCCGGTATAACTGCTGCTTATTACAATACTGTCGCCGGAAGCCGCTGCGTTAATTGCTGACTGAATGGTTGCATAAGAACCCGGAACTTCTAAGTTTACAGCTGAAACAGCCAAAACATTCAGGTAATATACTAATAATATTAAAATATTCCGTACGGTTTGTTTTTTCATATGTCCCTTTCATATACAAATCTTAAAAGGGATTATATTTAAAATTATAAATAAAATAACTTACCTGACTGTCTATATTTCGCCGGCCCAATATTTTATTAGTAAATAGTTTTTAGTGAATTAAGAGGTATAGAGGGCTTGAGGTATAGCTAAATTAGTAAACAGGAAAGAGGGAACAGCAAAGGATAGCCACAGAGCCCACCATAATCGCCACGTCATCGCGCCTCTGTCCTGTCATGCTGAACTCGCACATCCATTGTTCACGAGCTTGCGAGTGATTACAATGGTGGGTGCAGCAAAGCAGCGTTCAGCATCTGCACATGACAAATCACACCATAACCGCCGCGTCATCCTGAATTTATTTCAGGATCCGGCCACCGATAAAAACATTCAGCTTCCGTAAGCTTTACTTCCCCCGTACAGAAGGCAGATGCTGAAACAAGTTCAGCATGACAGGGCGGGGATGGCTTGGCTTTTTACTAATCCTATTCACTATTTACTAACCTCTATTTACTAATAAATCGTGTAACTAATTACTTGACATGTATAGTAATGACGTACCAATAGGTGTATGTCAAGTAAGAATAAAAAAAAGCTCCCGTTAACGGGAGCTTTTTATGTTGCTTATTAGCTAACTCTGTTTGCCTTCAATTAATGCCCGTATTTCTTCCGGTTTTTTGCTTTTTATTGCTTGTAAAGTTGCGTCATCTTTAACACCTAAAAGTGCCATCCAGCCTGTACCCAACATTTTATTGTCTGTTATTTGCTTATAATTATAAGCCGTTAAAACCGTATGTATATAATCAGCTTCTACTTTTTTAGCATCTTTTTGTGCAGTGGTACAAGGCGCTGTCGGACAGTCTATTTCTTTATCAAGTTTAACTGTTGCACTTGCCAGAAGATATTTCCCGTCTATGGTAAACGCTTTAGGGTTATCCTTTCTAAATTTCGTTTCTACTTCTTTTTTTGCCTTTGTTCGCTCTTCACCTGTCAGCCCGGACTTACCGTCAGCGTCCAGAATTCGGTCAATTAACTTGCTCAAGCTCTCTCCGGGTTGAATAACATAGGCAACTTGTGCAGTACCACCTGTGTTCTGGCTATTTTGTGAGGAGCCGGATTTTGATTGTGTTGTTTTGCTTACTTGATTATAAATATTTTCAAAATTGTCTTTAGTCATTGGCGCACCTTGTGCGTCTTTATAAGCATAATTTTCACCATCACGAGTTTCAGCTGCCACCAAATTTCCAGTCTTATCATATAACAATCTTGTTATATTGTCTTCCTGTACGTTGTCATATTGTACGGCTGCACCGTCTTGTGTTCTAAGTACGGAACCGATTTTTGTACCATTATCTCCGTGAATAGCATTTTTTTCATTAAGTTTCAATTGATTAATAGCAATTTTTCGCCTGTCTGGGGCAACTTCTTGGGGTGCGTTAGGTGATAATGCTGTATTTCTATACTGATAATAGTTCTCCCCATTTAGAGCTTCACCATTGGCTTTAGTATAAACATTATCCTTATTATCATCAAGAGTCGTTTGAGCTACAAGTTCGCCATTCTTATCATAGATTTTTTCTGAGATTATATCTTCTGAGCTTTCGCCAAATTCTTGTACTACAGCGCCGTTTACTGTCTTAGAAACAAAACCTAACTCTTTATTGGCTGCATTAGTAATCGGATATTGTCCGTTGCTTAATTTTTTAATATCATCTGGAGTTTTGGGTAGTTCTTCTTGTGCTACTTTATTATTTTTTACTCCGCCTGCTTTACCACTCCCGTCGCCTATTTTTTTTTCGCTGGAGTGGTTGTCGACTTTGGGCGGATTAGTTCCTCATATTTTTGCTGTGCTGTTTTGGCATCTGGAGTACCTGCCGGATCGTCTTCAAGTTTTTTATTATCTTTATCAAAGTAAGTTACACTCGTCGGAGTTCCGTCGTCTGCATATTGAGTTTCTTTTTGGGCAAGAACTTTTCCTCCGGCAGTTTTACAAACAACACTGCTTTCGTTGCCTGCTATATCATACGAGGTTTCTAATGTTGATTTATCTTTGCGGGTTTCAAGAATTTTTTCACGCTGACCGCTTTCTTTATGGTAAGTTTTTACTGTGGTTACACCACCTTCAACAACGGTTTTCTGGGAAATAATACCATTAGTCCCAATTTCTCTCGTTGTTGTCTTACCGACCGCATCTGTTTCAATTTCATTTCTCAGATGACCTTCTTCATCAAATTTTCTCTTAAAAGTTACATCTCCGATTTTCACTGTTACATCAGCCGTACGCGTTTTACCTTCTTTTGCTGCTTTGCGAACGACACTTGCAACATCAAAATCATACTGTGCTTCAGATGTCTTTTTCTTTGTGTCTTCTCTGTCTATGGTAAGTTTGCCGTCAACATCTTCAGGGAATTGTTCATCTTTCATACTTTTGTCATTACGAATGTCACGAATATCTTTCTCTAAGGTTTTATTGTCTTTTTCTGCTTTTTTCTTACCTTTTTCAATAGCTTTAATCTCATCAGCCAAATTTTTTTGTTCTTCTTGTTTTTTAGTCAATAAACCCTGTTCAAGAGCTATAGCTCCTTCCAGCTCTTCTCTAAGTTCCAAAGCAGACTTTGTTCGTTCTGGAAATAGAGTATCTATTTCTGAAGTATTGCCCTTTTTTACAGCCTTAAGTTTTTTATTAAGTGTTTCTATTTCCGTTTCAATAGACTTAATCTCTTCATCAAGGTTTGTTTTCTTTCCATTTAAGCCAAGTTCGCCGTTAAGTTCTTCAAACTGTTCTTTTGCTGTTTTACTGCCTTCTTTATCTTCAAGTTTGTTGCCTTTTGCATCAAAATACGTTACTGTCGGAGTTCCCTCTCCGTCGTATGCTGTCGTCTTAGAAGCTATCAGATTGCCTTTTGCATCTTTGTAAACAACACTTGTTTCTCTATCTTGAGCATCAAAGGAGAGCTCCGCAGTTGATTTGTCTGCAAAGGTTACATTCGCTTTATTATTACCATCTTTAGACAAATTTTCCGGAATTTTCTTTCCGTCAAGAAGTTCATCTGCTTTTCTAATTATTTCTTCATTTTTTACATATAATTCTTCTTTTTCATTAAGAGTAGAATAAGTATCTTTTAACTTCTCAGCATCACTAAGTTCTGTTTTTTTTGTCCTACGGTTCTTCTTTATATTTTCACTCCTAATATCGTCTTCTGCTGCAGCAGAAGTTGCTGAAAACATATCCTTCTGTGCTTCTGTAAGCGCGTCATACTCGTCTTGACTTATTTCTCCGTCGTTATTTGTATCAATCTTACTTGCTTTAATAGCCTTAAAAATTGAATCTTTGGAATTGTCATCCAATTTTACATTGCTTTTGTAAACTTCATTCAACACACCTATTTCAGGAATATCACCTGCACCTGTTACGCCATCCATCATATCATACCACCTTTCTTTTTGGGTATTTTTTTTACACATGTAGTATAACGGCAAATTCTTAAAAAACTTTAGTAATATCTGCATTTTCTTTACAAAAGTTCATATCTTTATGTCAAAAAGATGCTGAAACACCGCAAATAGTATGTTAACACTCTCCTCCGGTAGGGGAATCCTCTCCCTACGGGAGAGGAAGAATTTCTTAATGAACACAGTGAATTTAGAAATTCAGGTGAGGGGGCGCAAAACAGAATAAATCTTGGAATACATGGCCCCTGGTCAAACTACGGAATAGCATTGTTTGTCATGCAGCCTGCCCCCTCACTCCAAACACTAAGCTCAACCTGCGCTTTCGCTAAGTGTTTGTACTCTCTCCCGTATGGAGAGAGCACGCAAAGACATCAATGAAAAATAATGCTTACGGAAGTTGAATAGTTTGGCTTTTCCCTCTCCCTCTGGGAGAGGGTGCCCGTAGGGCGGGTGAGGGTTTTATAGGAATTAATATCAATAAAACCCTCATCCGGCGCTACGCGCCACCTTCTCGGAGAAAGGATTAAACCGTTCAACCCTTCAACTATTCAACCTTTCAACTATCTTCATCAAACATCCCGGAGCTGAGGTAACGTTCACCCGTATCAGGCAAAATAACTACTATTAATTTCCCTTTATTCTCAGGACGCACGGAAAGCTCAAGCGCCGCACTCATCGCAGCTCCCGATGAAATTCCGCACAAAATCCCTTCAAATTTCGCAAGCCGGCGTGCAGTTTCTATCGCCGCAGCGTTTTCCACGTCAATAACTTCATCCACAATACCCGCGTCATAATTTTCAGGCACAAAATTCGCGCCAATTCCCTGAATTTTGTGCGAACCGGCATAACCTTCCGTTAACAACGGCGACGCCTTTGGTTCAACCGCAACAATCTTGACGTCAGGCTTTAAACCCTTTAAAACTTTCCCCACGCCGCTTACCGTGCCGCCCGTTCCCACTCCCGCAACAAAAATATCAACTTTCCCGCCCGTATCACGCCAGATTTCTTCCGCTGTCGCGAGTCTGTGAATTTCGGGGTTTGCAGGGTTGGAAAACTGGCGCAGAACAAACGAATTCCCAATTTGACCGTGAAGCTCATCCGCTTTATCAACCGCGCCCTGCATTCCTTTTGAACCTTCCGTCAACACTAATTCCGCTCCATAAGCCTTCATGAGCGTTCTGCGTTCTAAACTCATTGTTTCCGGCATGGTCAGAATAAGTCTATAACCCTTAACAGCGCAAATCATTGCCAGCGCAATACCCATATTTCCGCTTGTAGGCTCAATTATAACCGTATTTTCGTTAATCAGGCCCGCCGCCTCAGCTGATTTAATCATATTCAGCGCCGGACGGTCTTTTACGGAACCCGCAGGGTTAAAGCTTTCCGGCTTTGCCGCAATATACGCGCCGCCGGTATTTATCTTATTAATTTTGACAATCGGAGTATTGCCGATTGTTTCCAAAATACTGTTATACATTTTTCCTCCTTCTGAAACCGTAATCACTTGAAACCGTTCTGCCTATTGCTGTGATTTTCCCGGTTATACAGTTCCTGCATTTTGCAGGGGCGTCATTTATACATATTTTGCCGGGATAAAGCTCGTATTTTCTGCGGTAATCCCCCTCTGTAACGTTTGGCATAACCACATTCGCGCCGCTTTGCAGCGCCTTAATTCTGCCGTTCGGGTCAAGGGTTTCCATAGCGGTAGTCGCGGGAATGTTTATGTCAGGCAGCAAAAGCCTTGTCAACGCCATCACTTTCAATGCTAACGTAAAATTTCCTCCGGTTGTATTAGCCAGCGGAGTATTTTTATTCGGGATAAACGGTCCGATGCCTATCATATCTGCGTCAAGCGATTTGAAAAATAAAATATCACGTGCAAGCGATTTCGCAGTCTGGCCCGGAAGCCCGACAAGGCAGCCCGTTCCTACTTCAAATCCTGCTTCTTTGAGATTATAAAGACACTGTTTCCGCGCCTGAAGACTCATATTCGGATGCATTTGCCGGTAAAGTTCCTCATCCGTAGTTTCAATTCTTAATAAAAAACGGTCGGCGCCGGCTTCTTTTAAAGTTTGGTATTCTTCAAGGGTACGTTCGCCTATGCTAAGGGTAACAGCAACGTTAAGCTTCTTGACCCCGTGCAGAATATCCGCAAGAATTTCCGCCGTAAAATAATCGTCTTCCCCTGATTGCATAACAAGGGTTTTGTAACCGTAACCGGCCGCTTTATTCGCAAAATCAAGAATTTCTTCTTTTGTTAACCGGTATCTTTCAACTTTTCTGTTAGCGCTGCGAATTCCGCAATACAGACAGCCCCTTTTGCAAATGTTTGAAAACTCAATCAACCCGCGCAGGTGAACTTCTTCCCCTGCGTATTCTTTCCTGACCTTGTCTGCTGATTTAAAAAGTTCGTCATTAACCGTATCATCCGACAAAATCGCTGCAAGCTCATCTTCTGTCAGAGTGTGCGTCTTCTTTGCTTTTACAATTAATGCATTCATATAATTATTATATAACAAATTATGTATGTACATGTCAATTAATTAGTTACATGATTTGTTAAGAAGACAACGATTTCCTTAATTCCTAAATTTGTCACGCTATTCTATCCCTGTCCCGTCATCCTGAAGTTGTTTCAGGATCCGTCACATGACAAATCACACTATCTGCTCAATTTCATTGCAGCATCTGTCAATCTGTACGAGGAAGAAAACTTTACAGAAATTGTATACTTTTATTGGTGGACAGATCCTGAAATAAATTCAGGATGACGGGGACGGCGGGAGTTTACCAGTGCCTGAAATTTAAAAAATGTTACAAAAATGCATTTATAAATATTACGTGTTAAAATAACCAAATGCTAAAATTTATAAAAGTTTTATTTATTATAATAATTGTATCTTTGAACTATGTTTGCGCCGAAGAAATTGAGGTAAAAACTACTGCTGATGCTGCAAGGGCTCAGCGTATAAGCCATGATGATATTCAAAAGATAATGGCGCGTATTCAAAACAATTTCAAACAGGACTCAAGTTTTATGCGGTACATAAATATTGAATATTCACAGCTTATGACACGCAGACAGCTGAAAAAGGATGCTGTTTTCCCAAAAGTAAATAAAGCCGTAAAAGGTTATGATGGCGAATATCCGGCAATGTCTACCGCATACGTTTTAAAACAGGATGAAGAATTTCTTAACAGTCTTAAAGACTTTGTGGAAACCTACTGTGAAAACAGCATCCGATACAAAGATACCGCCGCTTGCAGCGCTGAACGGGTTAAGCTGCTGTTTACGAAATAGCCGGGCTTGCAAAATTTCAGTAAAATTGTTATAATAAAAAGCATGAAAAAGGTTTTACTTGTAACTATTTTTTTATTAACGCCTGTGTCCGGCATGTGTGATTTTACGGACGGTTCGTTTAATACTCATGACATGCAGATGATTAAGCAGCAGCAGTTCAGGTTTCAGGAATACGATGACTACAAGGACTTTCAGCAGCAAAAAGATGCACGTAAAAACAAGGAAAAAACAATTGAACCGTCTACACAAATGAACACAAACAATATACAGTTAATTAAAGACTCCAACGGTGATGTGATAATAAAGCAGCAATAAAAGCTTGTAGAATAAATATTTAATGTAACGATACACTTAACATTTTATAATTTTTTGCAACTTTTCTGATTTACAGGCATTAATACAAATTGGAGAAATTGACATGTTAATACCGGCATCAAACTACTTAAATCAGAAAAAATATGAATCATTTCAACTAAATCTGAGTAAAGGAAAGCAGTCTAATTATAAATTTAAACCCGATAGTACTTCTTTTACGTCAAAATTACTTATTTTACCAAAGAAAGACATTAATGAAATTTTGCAAAAAACATATAATGATATTCTCCGAACTCAAAATATTCAAGAAAAAAAGCAATTAATTACAGAAGTATCAAATAAAAAATTGAGAACTCTTTTGTGGGATATTAAGCCCCATGAAATGCGAGAGGACTATGAAACAAATTTACTAGCAGAGTTAGCTCACGATCAAGGGAATCTTTTTCATAATGTTGTAAATAAAAATACAAATGAAGAAATTAACGAAGCACTCAAGACTGCAAAAACATTTTTTTTGGAAACAATTGATAATTACCAATTAATGTTTAATAACAAAGGCTTAAGAGATAAAAATCTTCAAGAAGTTTTCAATTTTTCTCTTAACATGTTGAAAAGTAAAGCAAAACAGGCAAAAGTTTCAATAAAAGCAGAAAATATTGATTTATTAACAAAGGATTTTAAGGGTGGGATGCCGAAAAATGATTTTTATTCAATTTTTCATAACCTTATAGATAACTCCATTAAGTATTCCCCTGAAAATACTTCAATTAAAATAAAATTTGAAACAGCTCAAAGAACCGTTGAAAATCCGGCATCCTTTGTTGAAAAAAATGGGGAAAAGATATATTTTCCTGATATACCAAAAGAAAGAAAACAAAAAGGAATTAATTTCATAGTTGAAGATGAAGGTATAGGAATAAAAAAAGAAGATATTCAAAAAGTTTTGAATGGGGAGCGTGCCGAAAACGCAGTAAAATCAGGAAAGTATGGAACGGGTTTTGGTCTTGAGAAGATAAAAAGAATACTTAATCGTAATAATATTGTTGATGATAATATTAAAATCGAAAGTCCTATATCAAAACAAACACCTAACTCGCAAAGTGTCGGAACAAAAATAACTTGTTTCATTGCCGATATGCAATATTAATCAAAGATTATAGCTTTAACAGGCAGGGTGCAAAAATGGCATCTTTTGCAGATTTTCAGCCTTGAAACTCAATAAAATCAATGACTTTCAACGATAAATCAATCTGGCAGTATAAACCAAATCAAATGGTTGCGGGAGCCGGATTTGAACCGACGACCTTCGGGTTATGAGCCCGACGAGCTACCAGACTGCTCCATCCCGCGTTATTTTTATTTAATTTTTCTTTCGGCAGCAGTCTTCCGGACTTTCATCCCTCAAAGCGATACCTTTAAGCTGTCCGTGTATCGGTTATAACTTATTATCCTACAAAAAAAATGTTTTGCAACCCTATGCCTGAATATCTAATATATTACCGGCATCCGATAAAAATTCTTTTTGCGTTTCCCCAAGATTGTATGCGTTATATATATCCGTAAGGTTACCGTTTGCATTCACTGCGTTTTTTTCGTTTGCATACGCTGCAACGCTATACAGGCCGGTCTTATTAATAGTTCCGGTAATATTTTTCGCATCTAATTCCGCAGAGTTTTTGCTTAACATATCAGAAGCGAGTATTGTCGTTGAATATTCCGCAATATCAATATTACCGTCTTTATTTATGTCAAGGGAGTTTGCACTTATTACGTCTGAAGTTAAACCGGCAAAGCCCTGTTTTAATTTATCGGTCATTTCCTGAACCGAAACGGAAACTTTTTTACCCATTTCTTCAAAAGCAGCGCCGAGCAGCGCCATTTTATCAATATTCTGAGACGGCATATACCGGTACTCGAAATCTAACGGCGGCAGGTTATCGTCTGCAAGCTGTTCAGCGTATACTTCAAACATTTTTTGTTTTAAAACATTTGCGGTTTTGGGGTCATAATTTTTAAGAAAATCAGCCGTTTCCTTAGGAACCGGTTTTCCGCTTAAAGCTTTGCAGTATTCAAAATAGCTGTCAGCAGAGTTGCGCCCGTACCTTACGGAAGGATTTGTGATTTTGCCGTCATAAATTCCGTTGGTTCCGTTTATTTGTGCAACATTGTTCTGAATTGAATAAACCATTTTTTCCCTTTATACTTTTATATTGTAAACCGGGTGAAGCTTAAAAATTGCCTGATTATTAAGAAACATTACTAATATCCGAATATTTGAGCAGCGGGTAAAGCTAAAATTATCCCCCCTTGAATGCTCCCCAAGCTCTTATTGTTCCGTGTTCGTATTTGATAAGATAGTAATCCCCTTCTTTAACGTATTCAATTGAAGCCTCCGTGTGAATATACGGAATATCCGGCTGCTGCCCTGCTTTAGCACGTTTTTTGTTAATAACTTCGCGCTCGCGCGCTTCTTTTTTCAGCTTTTTTTTGTACTTACGGTCGTCAGACGGCCGGGAAATATCCTCTTCTATTTTAAAAACCGGTATTATGGCTCTGGGCGTTTTGGATTCAATAAGGATAAGAAAATCACGCATATCCGAAAGCGCCAGTTCGTAATAGCCGGGCTTGATAACCTCTCCGGCGCCGTCAAAAATCGGTTCGGGAAGGATTAAAGTCGGATAGTCAGAACTCTTTTGGGCGTACCGGAATATAGACTGGGAGCCCAAATCAAGACCGGCATTGTCAATAGGACGGGGAATATACGGACGCACACGCTCCTGTGTAAAAACACCTTCAGCGTAAATTCCCTCTAGCACTTGATACCCTCCAGAAGTTTACTGATAATATTTTGCATTTGAGAGAAATTTTTGTCAAGTGCGCGTTCCGAGCCGATGAAGATTAATGACATATATTCTTGCGAACGGCCGAGCTTGCCGGACTTTAGCAGAAGTCTGTAACTCTCTCTCATAAGACGTCTAAGCCTGTTTCTTTTAACTGCGCGTTTGTGAGTTTTTTTACTCACAACAAAACCTGCGCGGGTCAGCGTGTCGTTTTTTTTCCTCAACCCGGCAAACAAAGTAATCCCTTCCGAATGATAAGAGTGGTTAACCTTATACGTTGCAGCGAATGCGGATTTTTTGTTTAATCTGTATTGTCTTTTGAGCACAAACCTACCAATCCGTTATTTTGAACTTGTATCCAAAAATATTAAGCACGATTTTTTGCTGTTACAGCTAATTTACGGCGGCCTCTTGCGCGGCGTCTGTTCAAAACTTCCTGTCCGCCAGGAGTTGCCATTCTTGCTCTAAATCCGCTTACACGCTGTCTTTTAATCTTTGTTCCTTCTAGTGTGCGTCTCATGGTGTTCCTTTTAATTTTGTCGTATAATCATAATATTAGATAAAAAAAAACTAATAGTCAACAGAAGGGTTAAATAATATGAACAGAAAAATCGGTTTTATCGGGTGCGGAAAAATGGCGGGCGCAATTATAAAAGGGATTATTGCAGCGGGTTTTCTGCCCAAAGAGAATATTAAAGGTGCGGAAATTAATTGTGAAACAGCGCAGTTAGCGCAAAACAGTCTGGGAATTGAGGTTTGCAGGGACAACCGCGCGCTTGCCGCAGAAAGCGATGTGGTTTTTATTGCGGTGAAGCCGAATTACACGGCGGGAGTTCTTGAGGAAATAAAGGATGTGCTTGCGGGTAAGTTAGTTGTATCAATTGCAGCCGGAGTCAGCGTAAAAAAAATTGAGGGAATTACAGGAGAAGTCCGCGTAATCCGTGTAATGCCAAACACGCCCGCACTTGTGCTGGAAGGTATGAGCGCCGCTGCAAAGGGAACTTATGCATCGGACTGCGATATGGAATTTGTTATAAGCCTGCTTTCAAGTATCGGTAAAGCTGTTGAGGTTGACGAAAAGCAGATGGATATTGTAACGGCAATTTCAGGTTCGGGACCGGCATTTTTCTATAAAGTCATTGAAGACATTGCGCGTGCGGGTGAGAAATTAGGACTGGATTATGAAAAAGCGCTTCTTTTGGCAGCTCAAACAGCGTTCGGCTCGGCAAAAATGGCGCTTGGCAGAGGCGAATTGAGTTTGGAGAATTTAATCGGGAATGTTGCAACAAAAGGCGGCTGTACATTTGAGGGGATTGAGGTTATGAAGGCGCAAAATTCAGACCGGCTTTTCTTTGACGTTATAGAAGCGACCGCCCAAAAAGCGTGTAAATTAGCTTATACAGGTGAATAAGCAATAGAGTTGAAAGGTTGAAAGGTTAGATTACCCTCCCCTTGAGGGCATTGTTAACTTTGCATTGCTACAGCAAGTCCTCTCCGTACGGGAGAGGATGAATTTCTTAACGAACGTGTGAGTTTAGAAATTCAGGTGAGGTGGCGCAAGCAACGAAGCAATCCAGAAGAAGTTTGCTGGATTGCTTCGTCGGGCTGACGCCCTCCTCGCAATGACGTGTCAAGGGGAGGGCAATTTTCTCACCTGCTTACTGTATGTATAGCAGTAACGCATCACTTTATTATATTGCCGGCCCTATCTTTCCTAATTGTCTCAATTGAGTTGCCGTTTTCATCATATTCAGTAGTCTCTGTATTGCCGGAGGCGCCTTTCTTAATTGCCCTAATCGCGTTGCCGTTTTCATCATATTCAATAGTCTCTGTATTGCCGGAGGCGCCTTTATAAATTCTCTTAATCATGTTACCGGATGTATCATATTCGTAGTACTCAGTATACTGTATCTTGCCGGAGGCGCCTTTCTTAATTTCTTTAATCAGGTTGCCGGACGCATCATAGTCAGAGTCATAAGTAGCTGTTATATTATCGGAGCCGTCTTTATAAACTGCCTTAATTGTGTTGCCGGACGCGTCGTATTCATATTCAGTAATATCGGCTATATTACCGGAATCGTCTTTATAAACTTGAACTGTCTTAATTAGGTTGCCGGAGGCATCTTTAATAATCCTAGTCTCACCGGAGCCGGATGGATTGTGTTCGATAGTCTCTGTATTGCCGGAGGCACTTTCCTTAATTGTCCTAATCGGGTTGTCGTTTGCATCATATTCAGTAGTCTCTGTATTGCCGGAGGCGTCTTTATAAATTTCCTTAATTATGTTATCGGATGTATCATATTCGTAGTCATAAGTATACTGTATCTTGCCGGAAGCGTCTTTCTTAATTCCTGTAATTGGGTCCGGACGCATCATATTCAGTAGTCTCTGTATTGCCGGAGGCTCAATTGCATCCCGATTTAGATATTCTTCCGTGTACTGCTCTCTTACCATTGCGCCGTATTCATCAATATTTAAATGTCCGTCCTTGTTCACATCATATTTTTCAAATTCCGCTCTTTTACCTGCTAAAAGAGTTTCTATTGTATCCTCGCTGCTATGCATTCCTTTTAACTTATAGCCGTTTTCTGCATATTCTTTTACCAGGGGGATATATATTTCATCTTTAGAAACTTTTAAGTCTTCATCTTTATCAAGATTTTTGAACTGCTGCACAATTCTCTTTTCCACTGCGTCATAACGCGGGCTTCCGCCGCCAACATTGCCGTTTCTCATAATAATCTTCCTTTCTCTTAATGCATACCTCGAAAGTGCATATATTTATAAAAACATATTTTCGGGAAGTATTGACAGTATGGGCTGCTATGCTATGCTATGCTATGCTATGCTATGCTATGCTATGAGCCATTATCGCTTTTTTACGGCAATTTTAAAATTATTTTTACAATTCGTTACAATTAGGATTTTGTGTAGTTTTGTTAACCAATGGGGTGATTAAGAGGTATGGAGGAATAGCTAAATTGGTTGAAGGGTTGAATTCCTCTCCCTGCGGGAGAGGAAACGAACACTTAGTGAAACCGCAGGTTGAGCTTAGTGTTCGAGGTGAGGGGGCAGGCTGAGCCCATGACATGTGCTCCACCCAAGATTTATTCTGTTTTGCGCCACCTCACCCCAGCCCTCTCCTGTAAGGAGAGGGAGTGTTCATTTTACATTGATTCGTCATTGCGAGGACGAATCAATGAGAAGTTAACACTGCCCTCAATAGGATAGGAAACCATTCAACCGTTCAACTCTATTTCTTATTCACCTAATCACTTAGTCACCTATTCACTTATATAAGAATTACAAGTCTGTTACGCTGCAAAGCGCCTCAATTACAACGGGGTCCCATTTGGAAGATATTTCGGATTTTAAGATTTCCAGTGCATCCTTAACAGGCAGGGCTTTTCTGTGCGGACGGTCTGAGGTTAGCGCACTGAACGCATCTGCAGCGGCAATTATCCTTGAACCGAACGGAATTGAATTGCCCGACAAGCCTTCCGGTCTGCCGGAGCCGTCAAACCTTTCGCTTTGATAAGTTATATAAGGTACAATTTCAGACATGAAGTTTATGTTCATAAGCAGATTAACAGCCGTGTTTGAGTGTTCCTGAATTTTTTTCAGCTCTTCCGGTGATAATTTGCCGTTTACAGCAAAAATCTCCTCAGGAAGCGCTATTTTGCCAATGTTTTGCAGAAGCCCCGCATAATATATTAAATCCGTTGTTTTTTCGTTCAGTTCAAGCCGTCTGCAAATCTTTCTTGCCAGTTCCGCCGTGTTTGTGGAATGCGAAACCTTGTACTGTCCTTTTGCATCTACCGCAAATGCAAGGTGTTCCGCGAATTTTTGCTGGTAATTGCACAAATCGCCGATTAACGCAGTCAATTCCGCTCTTATGTGCTGTAAAGCGCCGACAGTTGAACTTTCATCTTCAATAAGTTTTTTCGCTTCATCAATAACGCTTTGCAGCGACATAGACGCTGCAAACAGCAGCGCAACGCTTTCTACGAGTGTTAAGTATTCTTTTTGAATTCGCTGCTCATTAGGAATTACTATTACCCCAACGCTTTTTACGTTGTTGAACATCGGAATTGCAATGTAATCCATAGTGATGACAGTTTCTTTTTTTATAAAAGCTTCCACAGGAGCGGAATTTTCATTTAATTTAAAACTTTTAATACTATGTGTTTCATCGCTTGAACCTGCAAGCGCCAGTTCGGATTTTTTTTCAAAATAAATATCACAGGCTTTTGCATCAAGCATTTGTTTTACGGATTGCGCGATTGAAGTATAAATCGCTTGTTCCTCGTTAAAACTCAACACGCAGAGGGTATTATTTAAAGAATACAGCGATGTCAGCTCTTTTAACTGATTTTGTAAACCTTTGCGTTTGTCTTTAACTCCGGCGCTGATTTTTTGCGCCAAATCCTGTGAAATTAAGTGTTCGGATAAAAAGTCACCTAAGTTCAGGGCAAAAATTTCTTCAATAGGGTCATCGCTAACCGGATAACCTGATTGTGCAAATAATGAAACGCCGTTATTCTCTTCTTTCATTAAACTATCCTTCTAATAATATTATTCGTATTTAAGCATACGGCACAAAGCATGAAAAACTTTAACGATTTTTACAAAAATTCATACTAAAGTATGGGGAATAGAGTTGAAAGGTTAGATTGCCCTCTCCATGCGGGAGAGGGCGCAAACACTTAGCGAAACCGCAGGTTGAGCTTAGTGTTTGAAGTGAGGGGGCAGGCTGCACCCGGCATTCTATCCCAAATTTATTCGGTTCTGCGCCACCTCACCTGAATTTCTAAACTCGCCTGCGGCTCATTAAGAAATTCTTCCTCTCCTGTAAGGAGAGGAGCAGGCCGAACCTGTACCTAAAACACTGTACTCTACCCAATATTTATTAAACCATTCAACTCTATTTCCTAATCAATTAGCCATCTTTCCCCGCCGCGTCATTGCGAGCGACCGGCGGGAGCGCGGCAATCCAGTAAAATCAACGTTTTGTACTGGATTGCTTCGTCAGCACTTCGTACTTCCTCGCAATGACAGGATAGCTGTCGTATGTTTTTACTAATCCTATTTACTAATTTTAGCCATACCTCAATACCTCCAGCCCTCTATACCTCTAATTTCCTATTCACCTTTTTTATAATATAATAGTTATATGCAAAAAGGTTTGTTCATAACATTTGAAGGAGCGGACGGCTGCGGGAAAACTACGCAGCTGAATCTTCTCGCGCAGTATCTGGAAAAACAGGGAAAAGAAATCCTCGTTACCCGTGAGCCCGGAGCAAAAGGGCTGGGAGAAAAATTACGAGAGATTTTACTCAATTATGACGGTGAAGTTTCGGACAGATGCGAGTTTTTTTTATTTCTTGCGGACAGAGCGCAGCATATTGACACCATCGTAACCCCCGCAATTCAATCGGGAAAAATAGTTTTGTGCGACAGGCACATTGATTCCACCACAGCATATCAAGGCTACGGGCGCGGAATTGATATTGACCGTATTAATAAATTAAATATGGCAGCTACGAACAACAAAAAGCCTGACCTCACTTTTGTTTTTGACGTTGATGCAAAAACCGCAGCAAAGCGCGTCGGCAAAAGCAAAGACAGAATGGAAAGCGCCGGAAGTGCATTCTTCAACCGTGTAAGACAGGGGTATCTGGAGCTGGCAAAACAGGAGCCGGAACGTATAAAAGTAATTAACGCCGCCCGGTCAATTGAAGAAGTTCAAGAGGAAGTCAAAAAAATATTGTTAAATTTTGTAAAATAAACAGCAAAAAAGAATATTGCCGGACTTTTAGAATAATATTCGTAAAAAGAGGTTTAAAATGCAAAATATTCCTCCAAACTTGTATGTACCGGGTACTAACAAAGCAGCCGGCAGCAAGAAGTCTACTCTGGGTCTGACTATGGCAGGCGGGCTTCTTGGTATGCTTTACTGCCACAAACCGGTTACGCGCGGAGAATTTATTAATACAGCTTTTGATGAAACCTGCAGGGATATTCAGGCGCAGATGTCCGCATTAAAAAAAGCGCGCAGAGAACTTACTATTTTTAGGTTATCAAGTGACAGCAGTGCATTTTTGGACAGCTACGGCATTGCCCATGACTCAGACGCCATAAGTGCGCGGTGCAGCGAGATTACCAGAAGCATAACCGAGCCCGGTGAGGTGCAAAATCTGAAAAATAATTTCAGAGCCAGATTTGACACGGTAAAACGTAATGTGAACACGCGGACCAATATTGAATCAAGAGCGTTTAAGGCAATAAAACAGAGTAATTTCTGGTGGGGCTCAGGTATAGGCGCTGCAATTCTTCTTGCAGTAGGACTTATTAACAGCCGAAATTAGCGAAAATCCGCGAAAATCCATTTTCTGATAATTTTTGCCGCATTATCAAAGCCCTCAAGCAGTCCCAGATTTTTCCCCTGAATACCCTTATGATAAACAAGCACAGGAACGTATTCCCTTGTATGGTCCGTGCCCGGAACTGTCGGGTCACAGCCGTGATCAGCGGTGATTACCAGCAAATCTTCGTCCGTCATGTTTTCCGTAATATCACCCATGTAAGTATCGATTTCCTCAAGCGCGCGCCCGTAACCCGCAGCGTCGTTTCTGTGTCCGTAAAGCATATCCGTATCAACAAGGTTGGCAAAAATCAGGTCATCTTTGCAGTTTTTAACCGCGTCAAGCGTCAGTTCAAGTCCTTCGCGGTTGGAGCCGATGTGAACCGCACGGGTTACGCCGGATTTGGCGAAAATATCCTCAATCTTACCTATTGCGTAAACGCTGCCGCCGTTTTCTTCTATTTCATTCAAAAGCGTATGCGGAGGCGCCATTGAGTAATCCCGTCTGTCTTTTGAAATTCTGGTTGGTTTGCCGTCAACAACGCTGTAAGGACGCGCTATTACACGTGAAACATTATAACCGTCAAGCAGGCGGCGCGCTGTCTCACACCATTTATAAAGCGTTTCAAGCGGGATTAAGCCGGTATCAACGGCTATTTGAAAAACGCTGTCCGCACTGGTATAGACTATCGGGAATTTTGTCTTTTGATGTTCTTCGTTTAGCCGCTCGATAATCTCTGTGCCGCTTGCCGGGCAGTTTGCAAGAACTCCGCCGCAGCCTGTTTCCGCTATAAATTTTTCGATTAATTCATTCGGAAAACCGTTCGGAAAAACAGCAAAAGGCTTATCCAAAACAAGTCCGGCAAGCTCCCAATGTCCGGTTGTAGTGTCTTTGCCTTTGGATTTTTCGGACATTACGCCGTACTGCGCCGCAGGTTTTGGTACAGCGGCAATCCCTTTGAATTCCTGAATATTCCCCAATCCCATTTTTTGCAAATTCGGAAGATTTAAGCCGCCGCAAAATTCGCATACATTTTTCAGGGTATTGCATTCCGGAACATCATTATAATCCCGGCAGTCCGGCATTGCGCCGACTCCCATAGAATCAATTACAATTAAAACAGCTCTTTTCATTTTATTATTTTAGCACAAGAATAGCGACTAAGTGAATAGTGCTTAGTAAATAGGAGTTAGAGCTATATAAAGAGCAGCCCCTGCACGTCAACCCTCCCCCGTTACGTCATCCTGAACTCGTTTCAGGATCTGGCCAATGACAAAAATATTCAATTTTTGTAAAGCTTTTCTCCCATACAGATGGGCAGATGCTAAAATAAAGTTGAGAGGATAGTGTGATTTACCATGTGCCAGACCCTGAAACAAGTTCAGGGTGACAAAGGGTGATAATTCTCGGAGAAGGAAATTTCAACCGTTAAACCCTTCGACTAAAAAGCTGTACCTCTAAAACCCCTCACTGCGCCGTGTCGATTACCGCATAAGCATTAAAATCAATACCGCCGAAAATTATTTTAACCTGCCCTGCTGAATGGTCAATCAGTTTGACAAAATTCACCTGCTGCTGTCCAAAGTCGTCCTTAGTCTCTATTGCAGGAATTTGCGCCATTAAGTAATGCGCCTGATAAAACTTTAAAACCGGTTTCCCGTCAATTTTTTCACCCTTAACCTGGTAGTGCCCGGCAGGAATTATTGAATCTTCCGCAATATACAGGTTAAGCGGCACAGACAGCAGAGGAAGCTCCGCCGGAATGTCCGTAATAAAATCGGTTTCATTACTGTCTCTGTACATTTCGCCCTTAGGAATATTTTTGTTCTTCTTCTTCCTGCGCATTTTTCCTTCAATCGCTTTATCAAAATCTTTATCAGGAACGTATTTTTGGGCTGGCGCTCCCGTATCATCAGCATAGTTATCCCACAACGAACCTTCGTCCTCCGCGTAAACCAAACCGCTGCTCAAAATTAACAAAATAAAAAATATAAAAAGCTTCTTCATGATTAGTATTATAACATTATTTTAGGAAATGTCATTTGTTATAAATGACAACAATTCCCGTAATTCTTAAATTTGTAGCGTCATGGCGCCCCCTTCCTGTCATCCTGAACTTGTTTCAGGATCCGGCACATAACAAATCAAACTATCTTCTCAATTTTATTTCAGCATCTGTACGGGGAAGAAAACTTTACAGAAATTGTATATTTTTATCGGTGGTCAGATCCTGAAACACCAGAGGTCAATCTGGTCGTTCAGGATGACGTGACGAGGGTGGAATGATGTGACAAATTTTCTTAAAAGCGATGACGTTATCAATAAAAGTACGGCAGCGTCAGTGAAAAATTAATAATTACGAGCTGTGGGCGTCTGTCCGCAATACCGGAAGCCTCCTCTAAAAAGATGATTTTGTATATTTTTAATATTCTTTTTTAATCAAATGACGTATAATAATATTAATAAATTGACTTTATAAAAAATATCATTAAAGACTGTAAGTATTAACAGAAGGAGAGTAGTTTTATGGGCATGGCAGCATCACAAGCAAGATATCTAGGCTTAACCGCCAGAAAAACCAATGTTGAATATGAAGGACAACAGATTAATCAGGCTCGTGTGGCACTGGCAAACCAGAGCGCGAACACTTTTAACCAGCTTCTGGCATTGACTGTTCCGACAGCGCCGGACAAGACTAAGTTTACCGAACTTCAATACTCGTATATTGACGGTACTTACGGCGAAACAATTACCCGTATGGATGCAATCACCGGCGACCCTAATTATAACTACATCGTAACCCACCACCACTATGCGGATATGTACAGAGGTATAGAGTCTAAACGCACAAACCCGCAAGTTGCACTTGCTGCCGGTATTGCTTATACCGGTACTGTTAAGGTTCCTGCGAGCGATATCACCGAACCAACGACCGGAACCTATCAAAAAAATGGTGTGCCATACACTACATATAATGCCGGTGATGCTGATCAATTAGCTGCATTTAATAAACTTCCCGCAGGTACATTCCCTACTCCCGGCGATGTAAGGCTTATTCGGGATACAAACGGTACATACCATTTTGTGAACGTAAATGATTTGGCTGCCGCAGTAGGAAGCAGCACCAATCCAACCGAATACATAGTCGCAGGACAAGGTACACCAACATACGTAGGAAACAGCGAAACCAAATTGTATGACGCCACCGACCCTGATTTAAAAGCTGCTTATGAGCAGATTAAAAAAGACTGGCCTGAAACTGCTTTCGCAGGCGCTCCGCAAAATGAAATCTATTATTGGAAAGATGTAAACGGTAAAACATATTTTGCCTGCCAGTCTGATTTGATGGTTTCTGCCAACAGCGGTCACGAGCCTGATCCTCTGGAAAATCAGGAACGCTTAATTCAATACAACGCCCAAACACAGAAAGAAAAAATTGAAAAAATCGAAAAAGCAATGGTTGATTTGGACGACAAAGGCCGTCCTCAATCAGTCAGATATACTGATTCCTCAGCGGTTTATACGTTAAAAACGGAAACTGTAACTGATGAAGACGCCTATAACGACGCAATGAATCAGTATTACTATGATGTTCAGGTTTACGAGAAAAACATTGAAGATATTAACGCAAAAACAAAAATTATTCAGGAGCAGGACCGTACGCTGGAATTGCGCCTGAGACAATTAGACACGGAACAAGATGCGCTTCAGACAGAAATGGAAGCAGTTAAGAAAGTTATTGAGAAAAATATTGAATCTACTTTCAAAACTTTTGAATAGTAATTAATATCGTCCTGACTCTTATGCTGAAATAACGGAGACACAATGAGTTATAAATATGACAGTTACCTGGTAATAGCAAATAAATTTAGCAGCGCAGAAAGTGATGCTAAAGCGCAGCTTTGGGAAACTTACGACAAACTGCGCGATTTAACTGTATCAGGAAGCGGTCAGGGAACCGGTTTTGAGATGGCAAGCGGATTTTTGTACAACCTTGCAAGCCTGTTTTCGCCTTCAATGTACGGAACGATATTTGGCGCTTCCGAATCAATGAGCGTACCCGGTACTTCCTATTATAACCGTTTTAACGGCGGTTCGTCATACGGTTTAAACTCATTATATAATTACTCAGGCTTTCCTGGCGGAGCTGCGCCTGTATCATGGGGATTGAGCGGGGTTTCAACCGGCGGCGCCGCAGGCTTAATGGGCGGCTGGGGAACTGACGACGGATATGCAACAGGTTTTGCGTCCAATATCGGAGGGCTTGCGGATATTGCAAGCGCTGCTGCATGGGGACTGGGCGGCGGAACCGGTTATGGCTGGGCAGGCAAAAACATAGTTATGCCTCTGGCAGGTATTATCTCAGGCTGGGGCGGGATTATGCAGGCAGCCGCGCCTTATTTAGGCGAATACGGCCTGCCGGCAATGGTAATGGCTAACCTTATGCAGGGAACTTCTTCCGCTGCATTGGCAGCTTATCAAAATATTACCGGAAATATTACGGCAAGCGCAGATACCATACTGTCTAATAAAGTCCGTAATATTGAAACTGTCTGCAAAATGCTTAGTACGCAAGGTGATATAGTCAAAAAAATGCTTAAAGAAGACATTGAGGGCGACAGCAAATCTATTCAAAACTTATAGAGAGTGAATAAGTGATTAGGTGAATAGGAAATTAGAGGTATAGAGGGCTGGAGGTATAGCTAAATTAGTGAATAGTAAACAGGGAACAGCCAAGGATAGCCCACCTTAACCTCCCTGTCATGCTGAACGAACGGATTGACCTCCGGTGTTTCAGCATGGCTTAACGGGGATGAAGGGCCGTTTCTTCATTACTGTTCCCCGTTAACCCCTATCAACTCTTTTTTAAGTTTTACGGCAGGGTAGTAGCCGGGTAAAATTTCAAGACAGGTTTGTGCAGCCTGTAAAGCCATGCCGGGATTTTTTTCTTTGAGGCTTATACTTGCGATTAAATAGTGAAGCTCCGGGTCGTTATGAAAGAACTCTTTTCCTCTGTCAAGAAAAAACTTCGCCTGCTCAATAAAATCGTTTGCCGCAAAAACACGTGCAATAAACTTGTAAGCTTCATGGTTAACAGTAAACAGAAAGTCTGCATAACTAACTATTTTTTCAACGTAATCTCCCTTGTAATTGTTAATTAAAATCTGTATATCAATTTCAAGAAAATTCCTCAACTCAAAATATGTCGGATAGCGCTGAACCTTGCCCTGAATTAAATTTATCAGAAACAAGCCCCATTTTGCGCGCAAATCCTGCTCGTAAACAGAGCGAAAATATTTTTCCGCTTCCCGGAAGTCGTCTTTGAGCAGATTGCAGTAAGCGAGTTCCAAAATACAGCCTTTATTTTCAAAAAACCGGCGGCATTCTCTGTCTGAGGATGCCAGCAACCTGTTTTTTGCTGTATTATAATCTGAAATCATATTTTATCTGTTATTACTATCAACCCCGAAATCAGGCATCATGGACTGCATCATCATAGCCTGAATAACTTGCGGGTCAATATTTTTGCCTTCCTGCTGCGTCATCATGAACGGAACCATGTTCCACATCGGATTGTTGTTATTGTTTCCCATCATCATTTGCATTTCAGCCATTTGCGGGTCCTGATACGCCGGAGTTACCGTAATCTGCACACCTGCATCTTTCAGGGTTTTTACCGCTTTGAGAATATCTTCGTCGCTGGCGTAAGCAATCTTGATGCCGGTTTCTATATCAGATTTGCCGTCAAGTTTCTTTATAAGCTCTGTTTCTTTTTTGTTAAATTCTTTATTTTCATTAATTTTTTGTCTGATAATGTTTAACTCTTTTTGTCTTCTTTCGGCGTCTGCTTCCGGCGAAAACCCATAGCTGCCGCTGTAAGGATTTTTTATGAATTTATCCAGCTCACTTTCTTCTTCTTTGCAGCTTTCGGCTCCGTTTAGACAGTCTTTTGCCTGAGTTGCGTATTGCACAAGGGCTTTATTCGGGCTTTGCGCGATTACCTTGTCAAAATATTTGACAGCGTTCTCGTTGTCGCCGATTTGTATAAAAGACAGACCCGTGTAATAATTAGCCACAGGGTTGGAAGGATTTTTTTTCAAAACGGAAATCATTTCCTGAAGACATCCGGTGTAATTACCGGCGCTGTATTTATTCATACCGCCTTGAACGGTTGCATTAGGGTAGTAAACTTTATTTACGTCAATTTTTGGTTCTGACTTTTCTTCTTCCGCGTAAACGCACGCGCTTAACGCCAGTAACGCCGCCAGTAATACAATAATTTTCTTATTCATAATAAATTCCTCTTAAAATATACTTAATGATAAAGCTTAATACTTCAACATCATTATATAACATTTTAAAAAATATGAACTAGTGTAAATATATGATATTAGTGAATAGGTGAATAAGTGATTAGGTGAATAGGAAAATAAGAGATATAGAGGTATAGCTTTTTAGTTGAAAGGTTGAATGGCTGAGCTACCCTCCCCTTGAGGGCATTGTTAACTTTGCATTGTTTCGTCATTGCGAGGAGGGCGTAAGCCCGACGCGGCAATCCAGTAAATTCAACGGTTTTGACTGGATTGCTTCGTCCTCATTACATTCGTCCTC
>JAISCP010000017.1 GCA_031265495.1 Heliobacteriaceae bacterium
TTCGTCATTGCGAGGACGAATGAAATGAGGACGAAGCAATCCAGTAAATTCAACGTTTTTGACTGGATTGCTTCGCTGCGCTCGCAATGACAGAGCAATGCAAAGTTAACACTCTCCCCTCAAGGGGAGGGTAATTTTTCCAACCTGCTAATTACTTAACATGTACGACAATGACCTCATTAAGAAATTCATCCTCTCCTGTAAGGAGAGGTCGTTAACTATTCAACCCTTTTATTTTTTCTTTTTTTCCGCTTGTGTGTTTCGGGTTCTAAGGACAGCTGTTCTGTTTGCTCTTCGTCAACTTCTTCTTCTTCGGTTTCTTCTTCAATATCTTCGCTGATTTCTTCTTCGCCGATTTCCGCTTCGGTGTCTTCTTCGGTGTCTTCCTCAGCTTCTTCTTCGCGTTTACCGATTTCTTCATCAGCGGTGGAAGCTTCTTCTATTTCGTCTTCGTCTTTCGCGCGAATTACCGGAATTGAAAGCATCAGAGCCATTTGCTCTCCGTCATGCTCCAGATTTAACTCCAAAGCATCCTTGTCCATCTCAAGATATTTAGAAAGCAGCGCCACCAAGTCTTGTCTCATGCGCTCAAGCAGGGCCGGGTTAAGATTTGTTCTGTCCTGCATCAGCACAACTCTCAAACGGTTGCGGGCAACATCTTTGGCGTTTTCCCGCTGTTCGGCCTGACGAAAAAATCCGAGCACTTTGTTGTATATATCAGTAAAAATTTCTCTCATTATTTTTTCTCCTTTTTGACCAGACCGGAAAAGAATTTTTTAACCTTAGCAACCACGCCGGTTTCTTCTTCCAGATTAATAAAAGGAATATCCGCGCCGGCAATCCTCTTGGCTACATTGTGAAAAGCTCTGCCGGCAAGTGATTTTTCATCGTTAACAATAGGTTCGCCTTTGTTGGTGGAAGTTATGATACCCGTGTCTTCGGGAATTATACCGATTAATTCAGCCGAAAGTATTTCAACAACATCATCTACGCTCATCATATCATTTGATTTAACAAGATTAGGTCTGACGCGGTTAATTAATAATTTATAAGTTTCAATTTCTTCTTTAGCTTCAAGCAGTCCGATAATTCTGTCTGCGTCGCGCACGGCGGACATTTCCGGAGTGGTAACAACAATCGCCTCCGACGCGCCTGCAACAGCATTCTGAAAGCCCTGCTCAATTCCTGCGGGGCAGTCAACCAGCACGTAATCAAAATCTTTTTGTAAATCTTTGCATATATTTTTCAACTGCTCATCCGAAACCGCTGATTTATCGCGCGTCTGCGCTGCGGCAAGCAGACAGAGGTTTGGATTTTTTTTGTCCTTAACCAGCGCCTGTTTAAGCTTGCAGCGTTCTTCCACCACATCTACAATAGTATAAACAATTCTGTTCTCCAGCCCCAAAAGCAAATCAAGATTACGCAGTCCCAAATCAGTATCAATCATTACGACTTTTTTACCGGCTTTTGCAAGCGCCGTACCTATATTGGCATTGGTGGTCGTCTTGCCGACGCCGCCCTTGCCGGATGTAATTACTATAACCCGACCACTCATTTTTTTATCTCCTTAAAATTATTTTGCCTGTATTTCATAGTTCCTCATGTAATTTTTGTATTACTATTCTGGAATCTTTTATACTTGCTTCTTCAGGTATGTACGAATCCGATTTTTGAATGTACGCCGCATTTGAACTGTCCGGTCTGCGCGCAAAAACATCCGCAATTTTAAGCTGGATTGCATGCATTTTTAAAGCTCTGATGCGTGCGTATCTGTTGCCTTCAGAGCCTGCGCGGGCAATCCCTCCCAGAATCCCCCATACAGTAATATCACCCTTTGCAATAATCTCGGAACCCGGATGGGCGCTGCCGATTACTACTATATTCCCGTCGGACGTAATACTCTGGCCGGAACGGATATTTCTTTGAATGTATAACGTCGGAAGTTTTTCTGTCATGCGAATATTCTTCTTAACTTCTTCTGTTATGTCATTTCCTTCTTCATCAAGAATAATTTTTGTTTTAGCGCTCTGCTGATACTCGTCTTTGTCGGGAACATGTTCGTTCAGAGCAATTTTTATTTCTTTTTCAAGCGAGATTTCCGGCAGATTTATTTCCGGAATTTCCTCATTGACAGGCTCCGCGTCAGTTTTTGGCGCTTCCTCATATTCGTAAGTGCTGAAATAATCATCTCCGAAAATTCTGTCTAAAGCTTTTTCAAGTTCATCTCCGGCTTTTTGTTCATTAAATTCGGGAGTGCAGACCTTATTTTCAATTTCCGCAACCCTGATATTAAGCTCATTTGCAGAAGCCGTTGTTTCCGGTGAAACTGCAGACACGGATTTTATTTTGGAATTCATGCATTCTACGAGCGCCTTAATGCTTTTAAGCTGTGAGACAGTCAAATCAATTTCCCCGAGCTTTAAACAAATGCTCTGACTTTGCGCGTCCGGCATGTTAAGAATATTACTCAATTCGTAGATAATCTCCGAAGCTTTGCGGGCATTGCTGACGTCCACTATGAAGCCGTTTTCACCTTTATTTTTTTTATCCATTATGTGTCCTTCCACAAGGTCTTACAACACAATACACAAAAAAAAAACGAACTTCAAGAATATATTACAAAAAATAAAGCCGGCTTCATGCCGGCTTTAACAAAATCCCTAACAGCTATGGTTCAATCTTTTTCATAAGTTCATCAATTTGCTTTTTGATATATTCCAAAAACAAACCGATTTCCTGTTTAAAGCTGTATGCTCCGGGCCAAATTAAATAATTATACATAATATACTCCTTTAACCTTGCGGCATTGCTAATACCGATAAAACCTGCACGTCACCCTGAACTTGATTCAGGGTCTATCAGTTTAATTAAAATGGATAGATTCCGGGTCAAGCCCGGAATGACGCTTTATCCACTTGAAAATTTTAACGAGACAGTTGTGGAAACAAGTTCGGGATGACGTTTTATCTATGCAGGATTAGCAATGCCAACCTTACAAACTAATTAACGGCATATTCCGTAAAAACTTTAATTTTTCGGGGGCAGTTGTAACGAATTGTGAAGATGGATTTTGAGAAAATAGCAATTTTTTAATTCACAATTTCTTTATAAATATACGAGGAAAATTTTAGAATATTGAATTGGGGAACCAAACTGCACAGTTGTTATGAACTCACACATTTACGGTGAGTCTCGGAGCTGCTGTGAAATTTTTTAAGGTACAAAAACGGGGAAAAAGGGGAATTTATCATGGTTAACAAAGTTACTGAAACTACATTTACTTATGCACAAGGCGGAAAAACAAAAAAGGTAACTATTGATTTTGGAAAAGGAACTTTTAATAAGGCAGAGAAAGCTTATATTAAAGCTATACTAAAATTTGCCGCACCTGAAGAATTGGTAAAATTTAACGCTGTATTACCGAATTTAAGCAATTATCAGGAGATAGACGAAATCGCTAAGATGATTGACGGGAATATTACTGCAAAAGATGTTACCGAACCGAGACTT
The DNA here is from genome assembly GCA_031265495.1 of Heliobacteriaceae bacterium. GTDB lineage: Bacteria > Cyanobacteriota > Vampirovibrionia > Gastranaerophilales > Gastranaerophilaceae > UBA947. The sequence continues at coordinate 3,511 of JAISCP010000017.1, forward strand.
AAAGTTTTAAAACAAATGAAGGGAACAATATCAACAAAATTACTGCCACTTCCTGAATATAACGCACGTATCGATGAAATTAGAGATAGAAAATTAGATAAAGAAAACAAATTAAGGGAAGAAATAACGCGAGAAAAAGTTAAGTCAGATGTCAAACCGGCGGCGGTTAATCCCGAAGTTAAGCCCGAAGTTAAGCCGGAGGTTAAGCCCGAAGGCAAACCGGTAGAGATTAAGCCCGAAGTTAAGCCCGATGTCAAGGTTGAAGAATGGGAAAGGCTCGGCGTGAAATATGAAAACATTCACGAAAACGGAAAACATGTAAAACAAATACAAATACTCAATGACGGCAGTGTCAATGAACTTATACTTGACGAAAAGGGTAATGAGAAAACATTTACCAAAAAAAATGCAAAAGGGGAAATATTTGAAGTTCAAGAACATACACGTGACGCAAAAGGTAACCCTAAAACAGTAACCTTCAAAAATGCAAAAGGGGAAATATTTGAAATTCGAGAATGGACACTTGACGAAAAAGGTAACCCTAAAACAGGAACAGTCAAAAATGCAAAAGGGGAAATAATTAAAGTCGAAGAATATACATTTGATGCAAAAGGTAATCATACAGGAACTAAGGATATAACTGAGCAGACAAAAAAGGCTGCAGAGGTTAAGCCCGAAGGCAAACCGGATGTCAAGGTTAAAGAATGGGAAAGTGGGAATGGCACTAAATATAAAGAATTTTACGAAAACGAAAAAAAGGTAAAACAAATACAAACGTACTCTAACGGCAGTGTCGATGAATATACATATGGCGAAAACGGTAAGATGAAAACAGTAACATACAAAAAGCAAGGCTGGGGAGTAACTGGATCTAAAGAATATACATATTACGAAAACGGTAAGGAGAAAACAATAACATCCAAAAATCCAAAAGGGGAAATATTTGAAATTCAAGAATATACACATGACGCAAAAGGTAACTCTAAAACAATAACATTCAAAGATGCAAAAGGGGAAATAGTTGAAATTCAAGAATATACACATGACGCAAAAGGTAATATGAAAACAGAAACATACAAGAATGCAAAAGGGGAAATAACTAGTGCTTACGAACATACACTTGATGCAAAAGGTAATCAGATAACTAAGGATATAACTGAGCAGGCAAAAAAGGCTGCTGAGGTTAATCCGACGGAAGTCAAACCGGTAGAGATTAAGCCCGAAGTTAAGTCTGAGGTTAAAGAATGGACAGATAAGAATGGCACTAAAGTTAAAACATTTTACGAAAACGGAAAACCGGTAAAGCAAATACAAATATTCAATGACGGCAGTGTCCAGGAATATACACATGACGCAAACGGTAAACCTAAAACAGAAACCTTCAAAAATGCAAAAGGGGAAATAATTAAAGTTCAAGAATGTACATATGATGCAAAAGGTAATTATACAGGAAATAAGGATATAACTGAGCAGGCAAAAAAGGCTGCTGAGGTTAATCCGACGGAAGTCAAACCGGAGGTCAAACCTGAGGTTGAGTCAAATGTTAAAGAATGGACAGATAAGAGTGGCACTAAAGTTAAAGAATTTTCCGAAAACGGAAAACGGGTAAAAGAAATACGAACATTCCTTGACGGCAGTGTCGAAGAATATACATATGGCGAAAACGGTAAGATGAAAACATTTACCGAAAAAAATGCAAAAGGGGAAATAATTAAAGTTCGAGAATGTACATATGATGCAAAAGGTAATCAGATAACTAAGGATATAACTGAGCAGGCAAAAAAGGCTGCTGCTGAGGTTAAGCCCGAAGTTAAACCCGAAGTTAAGCCGGAGGTTAAGCCCGAAGGCAAACCGGTAGAGATTAAACCCGAAGTTAAGCCGGAGGTTAAGCCCGAAGGCAAACCGGTAGAGATTAAGCCCGAAGGCAAACCGGATGTCAAGGTTAAAGAATGGGAAAGGGCTGGCGTGAAATATCAAGACGTTTTCGAAAACGGAAAACGGGTAAAACAAATACAAACACTCCCTAACGGCAATGTCAATGAATTTATATATGACGAAAACGGTTATGCGAAAGCATGTACCCAAAAAAATTCAAAAGGGAAAATAACCGGATTTGAAGAATATACAAATGATGAAAACGGTAAGCGTAAAACAACAACCTTCAAAAATTCAAAAGGGAAAATAACCGAATTCTGCGAACATACATATGATGCAAACGGTAAGGAGAAAGGAAAAACATACAAAAATACAAAAGGAAAAATAACCGCAGCTTACGAATATACATATGACGAAAACAATAAGCATACAGGAACTAAGAATACAACTAAAGAAGCGCAAAAAGCAGCAAAAGAAAAAGCTAAAGCAGACCTTGAACAAGCTAAGAAAGGAAAAACCGATAGCAAACAAGGGTTGAAAGATGCCCAAAAAGAACTAAAAGAGGCCCAAAAAGCTCATAAAGCCGGCTCTACTCCGGAAACACAAGCTAAATTAACAGAAGCTGAGACGAAATTAAATACAGCAAAAAATTCACTCAAAAATTCAAAAACAACCTTAAAAGCAGCAGCAAAAGGCGCTAAGAAGCCAATTGGAACAGGCAGAGTAGCAATGGCAAGTCTTTTTGTAATAGGTGTGGGTACTGTGGCAAGCTGGATTTTCGGCGGCAAGAAACCAGAAGATACCGATACTACCGCAAAAATACCACCTCTGGTAACGAGTGACTCCACACAAGTAGTTGCGCCACCGTCATTAAGTGATACAACACAAGTAGTTACACCACCGTCATTAAGTGATTCCACACAAGTAGTTACACCACCGTCAGGAGACGGTACGCAGCCACCGGCAGGAGACGGTACGCAGCCACCGGCAGGAGACGGTACGCAGCCACCGGCAGGAAACGGTACGCAGCCACCGGCAGGAAACGGCACACAAACACCGTCAGGCACACAAACAAATAAAGTAATCGTTCAAAACGGCGAAACACTTATAAAATTAGCTAACAAGTATGGGGTATCCGCACAAAAAATTATAGAACTGAACAAAAATAAAATTAAATACTTTAGACACGCATCTAATTGCAATGATAACAAAAAATACGCGGGTTTCCTTGTTGGCGCTGAAATCACATTACCGGACGGCATATACGATTTATCCGGCAACAAATTAAAAGCAGATACAATTAAGGATTACGAAGATTACATAGTCAAAAAGAAAAACATCTTCTGTCAGGACAGACTCGACCAGATTTGTACTTCTGAATTCAGACAGGCAGTCAACTGGTAAAAGGTTAATAAAACAAATACAGCATGACGAGTCATGCTGTATTCGTGTGTCTGCCGATATCAGTGATTAAGTGATTGGGATTGGTAAAATCACACCATAACCATCCTGTCATCCTGAACTTGTCTTGGATTATCGGCGTTCGGCGTGATGTTTTTATATTGAATGTCGACACTGCCCGGCAAAAGGACTTAATCATACAATAGAGCTGCCCCTAATTGAAATGTTACTAACCAAATACAGGAAGTCATTTTAGAATTTATTTACCAATTGTGAAAGCATTGTTAAACTAAAGGCAATTCTTCATAAGTCAAATATATGAAACTATGTTAAAGTTATTTGTGGAATGAAACCCTACCGGATAATTATGGAGAATCTACTAAAAAATCCCATTCAGCTTGATTTTCAGCCATATCCTTCCAAAATATTTTTTGATATTCAGGTGTATTTTCAATAGCTTTCATCTTTTGTTCTTTTGATAATTTTTTATCTAAAATAATCGCGTTGAAAAAATCTTCATTATATTCATCTACACATTCTAAAACTCGACGAATACTTTGACTCTTATAATAATCAGTCTTAGTAAATTGTTCGTTGTCCTCTAGCATAAGCCATTTGGCAATGTTCAAGTTATCTTTATTTATAAGTCCCCACATAGATTTAAATGGTGATTTTTCATCACTTATTTCTGTTTTGAATTTTTCTAAATCTTTTTCATCAGTATCAGCTTGGAAACATACCAAGTCGGCGGCATATTGATGTTTACAAGTATTAGTGATGCTGCTCTTATTTCTTAAAATATTGAATTGAGTAATAGGTTGTATTTTCATGAATTTAAGTCCTTATTAATATAATCTTTATAAGATACATTAAAAACTCAACATTATTTTTTTTGCCTAAAATTTAAGAAACGAGGTTTAATTCTTTACTCATTAAAAAATTCCTTGGGCTTTTGTCCTAAGGAATTTTTTGGCTGGGGCGGAAGGATTCGAACCTCCGAATGCCTGGACCAAAACCAGGTGCCTTGCCGCTTGGCGACGCCCCATTATTAAATTTTTGTGCCGAATCTCATTTTTGTTAAGTACCGAAGTCCCGCCAAACCGTGACTGCTTCGCTTATTAAGTATATTTTAACTGCTCAATATGCTATGTCAATATAAACGGACTTCTTTCATCAGCATAAACTATTTCAATTTTATCCGCAAATAAACCCGCAAGCACCTTTAATACAGGGATTTCGCTCTCAAAATGTCCGATATCAAACAATACAATTTCACTCTCCAGCGCTGTATGGAATTTTAAATCTCCTGTTACAAACGCGTCAGCCCCATTGCACACAGCCTCCTCTATAAACTCCGAACCGCTGCCCGCACAAAACGCTATCTTACAAATTTCCGAAACATTTTTATTATTAACCAGCCGGACATTATTGGAAACGATTTTTAATCTTTGCCCTAAATCCCGTACAGAAGTCTCAAGCTCCACATAGCGTACAAAATCAGATGTTTCTGTTACTGTAAATCCTAAAATTCTTACCAATTCATCCGTTGTGCCTCCCCGCGTACGGTCAAGGTTTGTGTGCGCGCAGTAAATCGGTATATCTTTATACTCAAACGGAATAAAAAACAACGGATGATGCGACACAATCATATCCGCGCCCGCCTCGTGCGCCTGACGCACAACATCACCGGTAACGGTCAATGCAAGCATAATTCTGTTCACCGTAATATCACTTCGAACCGCAAAACCGATACAATCCCATGTTTCCGCCAGCTCCGCCGGTGCAAAGTTTTCTATAATTTCAGCAATTTCATCAATGTTCATTTAGATATCTTAACAAAATCGGAAACGGATAGCAAATTTATTTTTTTTTGAGTATTATATGTAAAAGGTGTGGAAGGAGAAATTATATGCGGATATCGGGTGTTGACAATAGGAGTTGTAATAATTCAATTAATTTTAAGGCATATTTGAGCGAAGATGGAAAAAAATTCCTTAAAAAATACTTGCCTCCGGATGAGTTTAAAGAAATTTCAGAATATAAATTTCCGGGAAGTGATTCTTTAGAAATAAATTTTAGCGAAAAAGAGGATAATGTTACAGTTCATATAAATAATATTAGCGTGAATGAAGGTGTCAAGGTAGAATATAGAGGCGAAGATATTCTGAGTGCTGAATTGTTAAAAAGCCGGCTTGATGAGAAAAAATTGGATTATTGTGAGTCGTTTACATTGGAGTTAGCAAGAACCTATATTGGCAACCAAGGCTAATGTTTGCACCCTCTCCAGCAGGGCAGTGTTAGCTTCCTATTGCTTTGTCATTGCTGTACATGTTAAGCAATTACTTACATGATTTTTTAAGAAGACAACGATTTCTGTAATTCCTAAATTTGCCATGTCATCGCGCCCCTGTCATCCTGAACTTGTTTCAGGATCTGTACATGACAAAAGCACACCAAACAATCCTGAACGACAGGATTGGCCTGTTTCAGGTTCTGACCACCGAAATATTCAATACCTTTAAGCTTTACTTCCCCGTACAGAAGGCAGATGCTGAAACAAGTTCAGCATGACGGGAATTAGGTTTTAGTGTCAACACGACCTAATTACTTGACATGTAAAATTGCGAGCGAAGTACTATGCCTCTCACAAAACTTCCTCTAATATTTTTGCTGCAATGACGGTTTTTGGGGCTTTGTCAAGTTTTTTGATATTGAGGTTTTTGTCAATGATGTAAACCTCGTTTTCATCGCTGCCAAACCCGATATCAGAGCGCGAAATGTCATTTGCAATCAGGTAATCGCAGCCTTTATGCTGAATTTTGGCTTTAGCGTTTTCGATTAAATTTTCGCTTTCCGCGCAAAATCCAACGATAATTTGCCCTTCACGTTTATTTTTGCATAATTCTTGCAGGATGTCCGGATTTTTGACAAGTTTTACGGAAAGCTCGTTATCATCCGCTTTTTTAAGTTTTTGTGCGGAAACCTCTTTTGGGCGGTAGTCCGCCACGGCAGCGGACATGATTATGCAGTCGGCGGTGCCGGATTCTTTTTCAACGGCAGCTTGCATGTCGAGTGCGGATTGGACTTTAACGGTTTTAATACCCCCTCCGGGGGCATCGGCTGTTGTAATTAAGACAACTTCCGCGCCTTGTGCGGCGGCATTTTGCGCAAGCGCCGTTCCCGTTTTTCCGGAAGAATGGTTTGATAAGAACCTTACAGGGTCAATGTTTTCGATTGTGCCGCCGGAGGTTATTACTATTTTTTTGCCCGCAAGTTTACGGCTGTTGGCTAAAATTTCCACTGTTTTGTCATAAATTTTTTCTATTTTGCAGAGTCTGCCCTGCCCCCGTGTACCGCAGGCAAGAAAACCGCTTTCAGGTTCAAGGATTTCAAAGCCGGAAAGTCGTGCGAAGTTTTCCTGAATAATCGGGTTTTCCCACATATTGCAGTTCATCGCCGGAGCAATAATCACCGGCTTGTTGAAAGCGCAGACAATAGACGTTAAGAGGTTATCGCAGCAGCCGTTTGCGATTTTTGAGAATGTATTCGCGGAGCAGGGCGCGATTACCATAATATCCGCCTCGTCAGCGCAGGAGATGTGTTCCGGCTTGAATTCATTAACCTCAAATTGCTCAACGGCAACTTCATTTCCGCTCAGACTCTGTAAAGTCAAACGCGTAACAAAATTCAGGGCATTCGGGGTGCATACAACGCGGACATTTGCGCTGCTGCGTTTAAACATGCGTATAAGGTCGCAGATTTTGTAGGCTGCAATTCCGCCGGTTATTCCTATTAGTATTGTTTTTCCGCTAAGCATTTTTAATTACCTCCTCAAGCCGGGATACGGCGCTGCTTATGTTGTCGTTGGTTATTGTGTAATCGAACTGTTTTGAGAGTTCAAGCTCTTTTTGCATAAAATTGAGGCGTTTTTGTATTGCTTCTTCATCTTCGGTGCTGCGTCCGCGAAGCCGGGCTTCAAGCTCTGCCGCAGACGGCGGGAGGATGAAAATCAAAACAGCGTTTGCTCCCATTTTTTTTCTAACCTGTAATGCGCCTTGCGTATCAATTTCAAGGATTAATTTTTTGCCCTGTGACAGACATTCTTCTACAAAGCGTTCTTTTGTACCGTAGAGGCTGCCGGCGAATTCCGCCCATTCAAGGAATTCATTATTTTTTACAGCGGTTTCAAATTCGCTGCGGGAAAGATAGAAATAATTCACGCCTTCGGCTTCCTGCGGGCGTTTTTGACGCGTGGTGCAGGAGATTGAGAGGTTGAAATCAGGATTTCTATTCAGAAATCCGCCAATTACAGTACCTTTACCAACGCCTGACGAGCCTGAGATTACAAACAGTTTTTTATCCATGTAATGTATTATACAACAAACCGGCAGGTCAATTGTAACTAATTGTAAAAAAAGATTAAAATTTCCGTAAATTAAGAAATAGTCTCCTACGGGGTATGGTGAGAGGCTATATGCCGGAGGTGTCCGTTAGCAATATTTTCCGCAAGAAATATTTATATATTATATAGAGTATATATAATATTTATATGAAGGAAATATTAATGACTAAAAGTTTTACCCAAAATGTTACTGAAAATGCTGCCGACAATGTTTACACAATTCAAAAGAATGATTGTCCGTGGAAAATAGCTGAAAAGTTACTAAAAAAGGAAAACAGTACTAAGAGGCTGACAACTAAAGCCATTATAGACGAAATGAACCGTCTGGCACAAGCTAACGGCTGCACGGATACAACTGATTTTCAAAAAAGATTTTTTTTAGCAGTCGGGAGTGAGATACAATTAGATACGCCGGATAATATAACGCATGCAGAATCTGTTAACCCCGCTGAAACTCCGGAAACTCCTAAAGCTGCGGTAGAGCGGACAGCATGGCGAATTCAGGTTCCGCCTCAAGACAGCAAAGAATTGGATGAAATAAATAATCTGCCGACCGATAAAGAGCGGGTCATTGAATGGCATAAGAGGAATTCAAATACCATAAAAGGTAATTATGTTATTGTTGACAAAAAAGCTTGCTCAGCAACCGTATATAGTGCAGACGGAACAGAGCTTGCGGTTTTTGAAACAGGTTTGGCTGCAAGAAAAGGCGACCAAAAAGGCCAAAAAGGCGGAGATATACATACGTTACCTGCGAACCAAATGGACTCGTTTACAACTGCGGGTGAATATACAATCAGCGATCCCGGAAATAGTGAAGATGTTCATAATAAATTTAATGACAACGTGTTTGACCTTAAAGGTTTCGGTTATGAACAAGGCAATGTAAGACTTGCAATACATCAGATTCCTACACACTTAGAAAATACAAGAGGCCGTAAATTTAATAATAATAACTTAGCTGATAACAGAATGTCCTACGGGTGTGTAAATCTTCTCAGAGAAGATTTTGAAAGGCTGAAAACTTTAGTCGGCGCTGATGATTCAAAACTCTATATTCTTCCTGAAGAAGAAGACAATAAACTTATGCTTGCAGACACCGGCGAAGGCTATAAGTTTATTAACAGCAAATACGAAAAGTATACACCAAACTCAAAGGCAAAACCGTTAGTAATTTCTTCCAATTCAAAAAATGTAAATAAAAAGGCGAAAAATTTTGCCTCCGGCTTGATGAAAAATAAAGAAAAATTAATGACAGATTTGCGCATTAGCAATGAAACCTACGATAAGCTTGCATTGCTTGCTCTTGGAATCGGGTACAATGAGTCAAAATTTGGTGATGGTAAATATTGGGGTTGGGGCGAGTATGATGCTAAAGAAGCCCACATTTTTGGATTGGAATTCGGACAAAAGCTCTTCGTACGAGGTAAGAAGTGGTGGAATCGTACAGTTAATAATGAGAAGACCAGTCCGATCAACTCAAGAGGTTTGACGCAAATGAAACTTGAATCATACACAGACAAGGAAACAAGAAGATTGCTTGATGAGGAATGGAAAATAACAGGGAATGATCTTCGTAATCCTGAAAAATCAGCTACCGCAACAATGATAGTCCTTGCAGCTATGTATAAAAATGAGTTACCTGCTTTAAAAGAACAAATGACAGCTCAAAATATCAGCGAAGAAGAAGCGCTGTTATACCTCTGGCTCGGTAAACGTACAGAGCTAAATAAAGGAATAGCGGCGCCTGACAAAAAGCCATATGTTCAAAATGCCAAAACATACATTAATAATTTCAATATATCCAGAGCTTAAAAATTTGCAATTATTCCTTCAGGCGTAGTAAAACTCCGTCATCCTTGCACAGGTTGTTGTGTGAGTTCGTTAATACTCGGTGTACATCGTCATTGCTGTACATGTCAAGTAATTAGGGCGTGTCGACATTGAATATAAAAACATAATGCTGAGCGTCACGTCATCCTGAACTTGTTTCCATAACTGTCCCGTAAAAATTTTCAAGTGGATAAAGCAAAATTTGAAGATTAAAAAAATAATATACAAGTTTACACTATTTTGTTCCTTTGAACTTATGAGCAATGCCTCTCCGTCATTCTATCATATCAGCGTCATTCCGGGCTTGACCCGGAATCTATCCGGTTCAATTAAACTGATAGACCCTGAATCAAGTTCAGGGTGACGTGGAGGTTGTTGAATGTTTTTTACTAATAATTATGAGTTTAAAAATGAGATATTACGAACAAAAACGCCGGAAAAACCCGAACCAATTCGCATTCCGGATAACCTCTTAATTTTAACGGGACAGTTGTGGAACTTGTTTCAGGATCTGTCCACCGAAAAAATATACAATCTCTGTAAGGTTTTCTTCCCTGTAAAGATGGACAGATGCCGGAACAAAATTGAGAAGATAGTGCTATTTGCCAAGTGCCGGATCCTGAAACAAGTTCAGGATGACAGGATGGTTATGGTGTGATTTGTCATGTGCAGATACTGAAATAAATGCAGCATGACAGGGAGGTTAAGGTGGGCTATCCTTTGCTGTTCCCTCTTTCCTGTTTACTATTCACTAATTTAGCTATACCTCCAGCCTCTATACCTCCTATTAACTATTTACTAATCACTATTTACTAATTTCAGCTATACCTCCGAAATCGTTTCACAGAATAAGAATTGATTTGATGTTTTTTTGGTGCGATAATTAAATTATGCAAGACTTGATTAGGATAAAAGGCGCTAAAGAACATAATTTAAAAGATGTTTCACTGGAACTGCCCAAAAATGAATTAATTGTGTTTACCGGAGTTTCCGGCTCGGGTAAAAGTTCGCTTGCTTTTGATACGATTTTTGCGGAAGGTCAAAGGCGTTATATTGAAAGCCTTTCTACTTATGCGCGGCAGTTTTTGGGCCAGATGGACAAGCCCGATGTCGAATATATTGACGGACTTTCGCCGGCTATTTCAATTGACCAGAAGTCAACACACAATAACCCGCGTTCAACTGTGGGAACGGTTACGGAAATTTATGATTACCTGCGTCTGCTCTATGCCCGTACAGGAACTCCGTTCTGCCCGCAGTGCGGGGATGCTATCAAGCCGCAGACCATTGATGAAATCGTGAATAGTATTATGAAATTTGAAGAAGGTGCAAAAATTCAAATTCTTGCGCCGGTTGCATACGGTAAAAAAGGCGAGTTCCGGCCGATGTTTGAAGAATTAAGGCAGGAAGGCTTTGTAAGGGTAAAAGCGGACGATAAAGTTTATAATCTGGATGAAGATGAAATTAAACTTGCCAAAACAGTCAAGCATAATATTTTTGTAGTTGTTGACAGAATTGTGGTGAAGCCCGCAGCGCGTTCGAGGATTGCGGACAGTGTTCAGATTGCGCTTCAGAAATCCGACGGGCTGGTTGTGATAGACCGGGAAGGCAAAGAAATCATTTACAGCGAAAAGCTGGCATGCACAAAGTGTAATCTCAGTTTTGAAGAACTGGCGCCGAGAATTTTCTCATTCAATGCTCCTTACGGTGCGTGCGAAAAATGTCACGGTATAGGGATTGATTATCAGGTTTCACCTGATTTGGTAATTCCCGACAAGACAAAATCCGTAAATGAAGGGGCGATTTATCCGTGGAGTAAATCTTCCACCCCGTTTTATAATGATATTTTGCGTGCGGTTTCGGAACATTTCGGAATAAACCTTGACACGCCGTTTCGGGATTTGCCGGAAGAACACCGGAATATAATACTTTACGGCAGCAGCGACCTTGTGAAAATGCGTATCCGCTCATTTATGACAAAACGCTACGAAACCAAGTACAGCAGGTTTACCGGAGTAATAAATTATTTGATGAATAAATATCACGATTCGGACGGAGAGTACTGGCGTGAGGAAATTGAAAAATATATGATTATGAAACCCTGCGAAGTCTGCGGCGGAGCAAGGTTGAAGCCGTTTCCGCTTGCCGTGAAGATTAAAGATATTAATATATATGAATTCACTTTAATGTCTGTTGATAATGCATATAATTTTATTCAAGACCTCTATTTGGACTTTAGTGATTACCATATGCAGATTGCAAAGCAAATTTTGGATGAAATCCGTGCGCGTTTGAAATTCTTGCAAGATGTAGGTTTGAGTTATTTAAATTTAGCCCGCATGGCAGGAACGCTTTCCGGCGGAGAAGCCCAGCGGATAAGACTTGCAACCCAGATTGGCAGCGGGCTTTCCGGAGTTTTGTACGTTCTGGACGAGCCGTCAATCGGCTTGCACCAGCGTGATAACGAACGTTTGATAAGCACTTTAATCAAGCTCCGCAATCTCGGAAATACTCTTATAGTGGTTGAACACGATGAAGAAACTATCAAAAATGCGGATTATATCGTGGATATTGGCCCGAAAGCAGGGATTAACGGCGGCAAAATCGTTGCCAAAGGCAAAATCGAAGATATTATCGCGGCAAAACAGTCAATTACGGGTAAATATCTGAGCGGTGAAAAATCTATCCCGCTTCCGGCAGGAATTCGTGAAGGCAGCGGGGAATTTTTATATGTAAAAAACGCTTCATTAAACAATCTTAAAAATATTGACGTTCAAATCCCGCTGGGTAAGATTAACGTGCTTACCGGAGTTTCCGGCTCGGGCAAGTCAACTCTTATGCAGGATTTAATTTATGAATACGCTGTTCACAAGCTGCGCGGAAACAAGCCGAAACCGCAGGGTGTGGATGAGATTACGGGATTTGAACATATAGACAAAATCATTGACATTGACCAGTCGCCGATAGGCAGAACTCCGCGTTCAAATCCTGCAACTTATACGGATGTTTTTACACACATAAGAGAACTGTACTCAAAAACTAACGAGGCAAAGCTGCGCGGCTACAAGCCGGGCAGGTTCAGTTTTAATGTTAAAGGCGGACGCTGCGAGGCTTGCAAAGGCGACGGACTTATTAAAATTGAAATGAATTTTCTGTCGGATGTTTATGTAAAGTGCAGTGTCTGTAAAGGCAAACGTTACAACCGTGAAACTCTGGAAGTTAAATACAAAGGCAAAACGATTTCCGATGTACTTGATATGAGCGTTAAAGAGGCGCTGGAATTTTTTGGGAATATTCCTTCAATTCAGAATAAACTGAAAACCCTTAACGACGTCGGGCTTGATTACATAAAACTCGGACAGAGTGCGACAACGCTTTCCGGCGGGGAAGCCCAGCGGATTAAGCTTGCTTCCGAGCTGAACAAACGCGCGACAGGCAAAACTCTTTACCTGCTTGACGAACCGTCGGTGGGGCTTCACTGGTCTGATTTGGATAAACTTATAAAAATTATACAAAAGCTTGCTGACAGCGGAAACACTATTCTGGTAATCGAACACAATCTCGATTTGATTAAAATTGCCGACCACATAATTGATTTAGGCCCCGAAGGCGGCACAGGCGGCGGTAATGTTGTTGCACAGGGCACGCCGGAGGAAGTTGCAAAGAACAAAAAATCTTTCACAGGCAGGTATTTGAAACGAACTGTATAGGTGGTGACAAAAATGTTTTTTACCTATTATTCATAAAATAACTACTTTTTCAAACTTATAATCATAGCTTCTATTTTGTGGATTTATATTCATTTTGTATATAGGAATTATATTTCAGCATGATGGAGAGGCATTTGCTCATAAGTTTATCCACTTGAAAATTTTAACGGGACAGTTCCGGAAACAAGTTCAGGATGACAGGACGGTTATGGTTTGTTTTTACCAATCCCAATGTCGACACTGCCTAGTCATTATTAGGAAGTATGTGTGCGTCAATCCATTCCTTTTTGTCCTGATATATCTGTACAAGGCAGTTGGTGTAAACTAACGCTATTACTGTACCGAAATAAGACCCGATTACAGCAGACGGGTATACAAGCATGTAGTTAAACTTGCTCAGACTGACTGCCATACCGGATAATGTTATTACACCGGCTGCTGCTACCAATACAATAACCAACAGCATGTAAAATCCTAATATGGACAAAATATACTTAACCATTAAAATAATCCAATCTGCAAAAAGCCCTCTCATGAACTTAAAAGGCAAAAATATGTTCCATAACCCTTTTTTATCAAAGTTCTTTGCGTATGCGACCATTACAAACTGTTGAAAAGACAGGTACAAAAAACAGACTATTGCTAACGGTATTGCTGCATTAAAGTTTATTGTACCAATTGTGAACGCAATCGACAGCACTAAAAAAATTCCTAAAAAGATATCGTATATAAACCAGACAAGAGCAAGCCGGAATACGCCGCCGGCTACTTTGAACAGGCTTAAATTAAAATCGGGCAGCGTAAAATTTTCATCAAAAGAATTGTGCATAAGCTGAATATTGTAACACCCCATATATACAAGAATTACAAGAGCAACAGCAATGGCCGTAAATATTAACGGAACAGACTTTGAGTCGGAGGCTAACGAAATACCTGTCGAAATAACCGCCAGCGCGAGAAATGCCAAATGAACCTTAAGCGCATTGGGTGATTTGTAAATTTTCTTAACAGCTTCAATAATACTTGCCATGATTTTCTCCTTATCTTTCTGTCCCGGCTGCTCCTGTACCGGCAAAAACCCTTGCAATACAATAGCTCCAGAGGAAAGTTAAAATGATTTCAAGGTATGCGGACAGGACGTCCATTACGAATAATTTTTGATAGAAAAAGTCCTCAACTATGGTAACGTTAGACTGCATTTTAGACGGCAGGTTAGTGTAGTAGGTTAAGAAAACAAATATTGCTGCCAGAAACCACAGCGGAGCAAACTGTATAATAAGTTTATACAGCTCTTTTTTCATTTTTATAAAACGGAAGGGCAGTCTTATATCAAATAATCCTTTTTTGTCAAAGTTTTTGGCATAACACACCGGTATAAAGGACAAAAAAGGCACGAAAAGCAGAAACAGTAAAGCAACAGGTATTGCGGTATAAACATAGAATGTATTGCGCAGGTAAAATATTCCCGCACAAAGAGCGCACGGTATTATTGCATAATAAATAAACCAGTAAACCTGCGCCGGAAAATAATTGAAAAAGACTTTATACGGCGCGTTGTCAATATCCGGCAGTATTGTAGCTTCGTTTTTTAGAGAGCGGTTAATTATGATAAGGTTATAGCCTGCTATATAAATGTTAAAAAGGATTAAGGCAACGGAAGAAATAGTATTTGTTACGTCATGGTAGGTTTTATAATCCTGATATTGAAACATGTCCATTTTTACAAGCATTTCGGGATAAAGCGAAACAGCGATTATTGCGCACAGAATTACCAATGTCAGGGAATGTATAGGCGGAGCATACTCATCTTTAAAAATCTTGTCCAAACCTTCGGATATATAATTACTCATGCTACCTCCTTTGTTAATTATACTATTTTTTTTTACGCAAGGCAATAGGGAGTTAATAGGGGTTAGTGACCGGTGTTGAATAGTTGAAAGGTTGAATGGTTGAAAAGACACCGGTTTCCAGTCTCTAATGGACGGTTGTTCAGCATGACAGGAAGGTTATGGTAGGTTTTTAACAATCCTATTAACCAATCATGTAGCTAATTACTTGACATGTACAGCAATGACGATCCTGTTCCCTCTTTCCTATTCACTATTTACTAACCACTATTCCCTTTTTTATTGTATAATAAATAACATGAAAGAAATTATCTTATCAGGAATGAGACCTACCGGAAAGCTCCATCTGGGGCACTATTTAGGAGTTATTCAAAATTGGGTTCGGCTTCAGGAAGACTATAACTGCTTCTTTTTTGCGGCGGACTGGCATGCGCTTACTACCAAGTACGACAAAACGGAAACCCTCAGGCAGGATACTCTGGAAGTTGTTATTGACTGGCTTGCCTGCGGGATTAACCCTGAAATTTCAGCGGTTTACGTACAGTCCGGAGTGCCGGAAATCGCGGAATTGAATACTTATTTGAGCATGGTAACTCCTCAAAACTGGGTTGAACGCGACCCGACCCTGAAAGATATGGTGAAAATGCTGCATTCCAAAGAGGGCGCGAATTCTCATGTAAGTTACGGTCTAATGGGCTACCCCGTGCTGATGAGTGCGGATATAATGATGTTTAATGCGCACGCCGTGCCCGTGGGAATTGATCAGGTTGCGCATATTGAAATTACCCGTGATATTGCCGGACGTTTTAATAATATTTATAAAACGGATTTTTTTGTTGAGCCAAAACCGCTGTTAAATAACTGCTCATTGATTTGCGGACTGGACGGAAACAAAATGGGCAAGTCTTACGGAAATGATATAAAAATTTCCGATACAGCCGGAGAAACTTCCAAAAAGATTATGAGCGCAATAACCGACCCTGCAAGGATACGGCGTGACGATCCGGGAAATCCCGAACATTGCGCGGCTGTTTTCAAATACTGGAAAATTTTCGGGACGCCGGAACAGGTTGAAAATACGGAATACGAATGTAAAAAAGGGCTTCGCGGCTGTACGGACTGCAAAAAGCAGCTGGGAGATATTATAAATGAGAAATTCGCCCCGATAAGAGAACGCAGAAGCTATTATGAAAAGAATGTTCACGAAGTAACGGAAATAATCAGAGACGGAACCGTTCGCGCGCGTGCGGAAGCCCGAAAAAATCTTGAGAGAGTTAAAGATATTATAGGGAT
Organism: Heliobacteriaceae bacterium; assembly: GCA_031265495.1. Taxonomy (GTDB): domain Bacteria; phylum Cyanobacteriota; class Vampirovibrionia; order Gastranaerophilales; family Gastranaerophilaceae; genus UBA947. The sequence continues at coordinate 19,872 of JAISCP010000017.1, forward strand.
TTATCGTTAATAAATGCAGAGTGTTAACTTTTTACTGCTTTGTCATTGCTTGACATGTACAATGTGAAATAGCAAACTTTTTTTTGCAGTGTTTTATAATATTATGATCACAATACTTGCAAGAGCATATACACCCGTTCGAAAAGGCATCAGACCGGATGACTTAGGTTATGTCTTTGGCAATAACAGAATAAACTTTGCCAACAGAAACGTTGCGCAGAAGTTTGCAAAAAACTGGGTACTCAAAGGCTTGCACTGCAAAGTACCGCATGAGAACGCTGCTGTTGTAAAAGATAATAAAGTACTGTTTTTTACGCGTGGTACAACTTATGGTGTAGAAGTACCGACAGATGATGTGTGGAATTTGGGTCAAAATTATAGTAATATGACGGTTTTTCACGGACACACGGACTCATATGGAGCCAAAGCTTCTCCACTTAGTTACGGTGATTTGTATATATTCAACCAAAATAAATTATACTCAAAACTAATAGCATACAACAAAGAAGGCGAAGCATCAATATTTATCAAACTCTCTAAATTTAAAAAATTAAATATGGATAAATTTTTTAGGGTACGCCAAGATATGGAAACAGCGTTGCTGCAAAATCCAAGCCCGGAACAAAAAGAAGTTATAAATGAATTTCATGCATGGGATAAAGCGCGCGGACACCTTGAAGATTATGAATTCTATTCAAGAAAGACCGACCTTTTTTATAATGAAATGCGTACAGCTTACGGCAGAAAAAAGATGCACGATTTTTACAAAGAGGAACTGCCGTGGCACAGATTGAAATATGTGACGAATTTTAGCAATGCGAAGTAGCATTTTAAAGATATTCTTCACCCTTAAATAGTTATTGGATTGCCGCGTCGGGCTGATGCGCTGCAATGACGAAACGAGAAAGAACAACCATCCTGTCATCCTGAACTTGTCTTGGATTATTCGCAGTTCGCAGAAGCGTGGTTCTGCTCACTTGGACGAGTTTCGGGCTTTGCCCTCCACTCTTGCGAAAATCCGCTGTTTCAGGATCTGCCAATGGCAAAAGCACACCACAACCTATACAATCCTGAATGACCGGATTGTTTCAGGATCTGACCACAAAAACATTGAATACCTTTTAAGCTTTACTTCCCCGTACAGAAGGCAGATGCTGAAACGAGTTCAGCATGACAGAACGGTTATGGATGGTTTTTAACAATCCTGTTTACTCATAATTGCAAAGATTTTTATACATGGGCAATTGACAAATAATAATTTAGATGACATAATGAGAATTATTATCAGTTTAGGTGTAATGTGAACTATTCAAGACAAAGACAGATTATTTTAGAATCGCTTCGCGAAAATGCCGTTCATCCCGGCGCAGAATATTTGTATGATATTGTTAAGAAAGAAGAACCTAATCTCAGCCTTGCAACTTTGTACAGAAATCTTAACCGGCTGGCAGGCGCGGGCATAATAAAAAAAATAGAAGGGCTTGAAGAATCCGCTCATTATGACCACAATACGCACGAACATTACCACTTTTTGTGTACAAAATGTAACAAAATATTTGACGTAAGCAGCGACGTTGCACCTGATTTGTTACAAAAAACAGAAAGCCAAACAGGTTTTAAAGTAGAAAGTTATGATATAATATTTAAAGGTATATGTAACGAATGTAGATAAGGAGAGAAAACAATGGAAAATTATGTATGCAGTGTTTGCGGTTATATTTATAACCCGTCGGAACACGGAGGAGTTTCGTTTGAGTCACTGCCGGAAGATTACGAGTGCCCTTTGTGCGGCGTAGGTAAAGACATGTTTGAAAAGGAATAAAGGAGGAAATATGAACTTAAAAGGAACAAAAACAGAAAAGAATTTGCAGACAGCGTTTGCCGGCGAATCAATGGCTAGAAATAAATATACATATTATGCTTCCCAAGCAAAAAAAGAAGGTTATGTACAAATAAGCCAAATTTTTGAAGAAACGGCAAACAATGAAAAAGAACACGCTAAAGTATGGTTCAAATGGCTTCACGGCGGCAAAATCGCCGATAACATGACAAACCTTGAAGATGCAGCTGCCGGTGAGAATTACGAATGGACGGAGATGTATGCGTCATTTGCAAAAGAAGCCAAAGAAGAAGGTTTTGATGAGCTTGCAAAATTATTCACTATGGTAGGAAAGGTTGAGAAATACCACGAAGACAGATACAGAACGCTGATTTCCAATATTAAAAACGATAAAGTTTTTGAACGCAGCGTTAAAGTAAACTGGGAATGCTCAAACTGCGGCCATACTTATGAAGGCCAAAAAGCAATTGATCTTTGCCCGGTATGCAGCCACCCTCAGGCATACTTTATGATTAAAGCGGAAAATTATTAACACGGAGCGGAATTATAATGAAAGAAATAAAAAACAATGTGTATTACTGCGGGATAACCGATTCCGGCAGAAAGTATTTTGATGAACTAATCCCGTTGGAGCACGGAACGGGTTACAATTCGTATTTTATCAAAGGCAGCAGGAAAAATGCCCTGATTGATACGACTTATACGCCTAAAACAGAAAAATTTATTGAAAATCTGGGCGGCGTCCGCATTGACTATATTATTGCAAATCACGGCGAACAGGACCATACCGGAGCAATTCCGGCTCTGCTTGAAAAATATCCGTCAGCGCTTGTACTGACAAACCCCAAATGCAAAGCGAATATTATGGAAATGCTTTCGGTACCGGAAGACAGAATTCGTATTGTTGCGGACGGCGAAGAGGTTTTGCTCGGAGATAAAACTTTAAAATTCATTTACGCCCCCGGAGTTCACTGGCCTGATACAATGTTCACGTATTTGCAGGAGGATAATCTGCTTTTTACCTGTGATTTTTTGGGCGCGCATCAGGCGTTCAACGCAAAACTTGATTTGGAAAGCGCAAAACGTTACTATGCGGAGATTATGATGCCGTTTGCGCCTATGTGCAGGAAATATATTAAGCTGGTGCGCGAAATCGCTCCTTCTGTAATTCTGCCGAGTCACGGCCCGATGTATACGAACCCCGAAATTATCCTTAATGCTTACGAAGACTGGACAGCCGCTGAAGGGAAAAATCTTGTGCTTATGCCCTACATATCAATGTACGGCAGTACAAAAGAAATGGTGGATTATACTGCCGAAAAACTTGAAAAAAACGGCGTAAAAACCTTAATTTATGATGTTTTAAACGGTGATTTGGGCGAATTTGCAGTCGGACTGGTTGACGCAACGACAATAATTCTTGCAAGTCCTATGGTACTTGCCGGCCCGCACCCGATAATAATAGGTCCGGCGTATCTGTTAAGCGTTCTGCGCCCTAAAATGAAATTCCTTTCATTTATAGGTTCTTACGGCTGGGGCGGCGATTTGTTCACCAGACTCGGGGCGTTCCTGAGCAACCTTCATTATTGCGAACCGTGCGAACCTGTTTTAGCCAAAGGCAAGCCAAAACCGCAAGACTTTGCAAAGCTTGACGACCTGGTTAACGCTATATCGGAAAAGCATAGAGAACTCGGACTTGTTTAGACTATAAGGTTGAACGGCAATCTTGCAAGTTCTTCTCTGGCGTCTCTTGAAACAATTCCCATTCTATTTTCAACTTCATAAAATAAACGCTGATTATCGGAATAATCGGCATCCACACCCAGCTCAGCCAGCCGGGCTCTCATATAAGAATCACTCGCCTGCGGCACAAGTATATATCCGATTCCACTGATAAAATGTTTATAGCCGCCGGCTGCTTCAACTTCCGGCTGCACTTGGCGAATTAACTCCTGATCTCTGTCGTGGTATTCGTAAAGCCTACGGTCACTAAGTCTGAAAACACCTTTGAAATTCGGCTGTATTCTGTTAATCTGCATTGTTTCTCCTTTTTTGTTATGTAGTGTTATCCGGTATAATAAAGTAAACACAAAAAAATTTGTTAGTTAACAGCTTCAAGTATTAATAAATATTAAGTTAATGGTAAACAGGAAAGAGGGAACAGCAAAGGATAGCCCACCTTAACCACCCTATTTATTATTAAATCCATGTAATTTCGTCATTGCGAGGCGCTTGCACGGCAAGCAACGAAGCAATCCGGTAAATTCAACGTTTTTGACTGGATTTTCCTCTCACAAAATGATACTTTGTCTTGGATTACCGGCAGTTCGCAAAAGCGTGGTTTTGCTCACTATGGGCGTTTCATGCCCGCCGGAATCCGCAATCATTTTGTTCGGCACAGTGCTGCGCTCGCAATGACAAAGCAGTAGAAAATGAACACTCTCCAACGTGACGGGGGCAGCATAACGCGTGCTGTTCCCTCTTTACTCTTCCCTCTTTACTGCTATAATTGATTTATGATTAAAAATGTTCTGATATGCGGAATAGGCGCCGTAGGAAGCGTTTTTGCGCACAAAATACTTGAAAATTTCGACGGGTCTTTAAAGGTTTTAGTTGACGAAAAACGTTTAAAAAATTACACGGATAACCCGCCTGTCTTGAACGGTAAAACGCTTAATTTTGACTATATTTTGCCGGAAGCAAAGGATTATAAAGCGGATTTAATTATTATTGCGGTAAAATTTATGAACTTAGACGAGGCTGTTAAGAATATTGAAAATTTTGTATATAAAAATACATTGATTATACCGCTGCTAAACGGGGTTACCAGCGAGGAAACAGTAGCCGCAAAATACGGCCGGGAACACGTTTTATACTCCTATTTCATAGGACACAGCGCCATGAGAACAGGAAACGAAGTTACGTCCGGCTCCCTGAATAAAATTGTTTTCGGCTCTGAAGTTCCTTATGAAGAACGGATTTTAAGAATGAAAAAATTCTTTGATAAAGTCAAAATTGATTACCGTATTCCCGAAGACATAAAACGTTCATTGTGGCTTAAATTCATGATGAATGTCCCTTCTAACCAGCTTTCAGCTGTCTTGCGCATGACTTTCGGAGAAATGACCGGCAGCGAAAAAATAATGGATTTAATGGTTAAGATTATGAAAGAAGTTGAGGCTGTTGCGCGCGCGCACGGAATTAAAAACACGGAAACTATGATAGATGAAACGCTTGAAAACTTAAAGCTGATGACGCCGGAAGGTAAAACTTCCATGCTCCAGGACATTGAAGCGGGACGCAAGACAGAAGTTGAAATGTTTGCCGGAGTAATGGTTGAATTCGGGAAAAAGTATAATATTCCGACTCCGTACAATCAAGCGCTTAAAGATATAATTGAGGCAATGGTCTAATCTTCATCCGCCGGGACAGAAACGGCTTTTTGGCGCATCTGTTCAATTTCATTAATCATTTCATCAGCCTGCTGTTTTGCATCGGGAGTTTTTACCGGACCCTTTTTACCGCTGCTGCCGGTTAATTCAGGCATCAGCAGTATAAAAAGCGCCGCCGTTATCAAAATTCCCATCAATATATCTATTACACCAAAACCTTTACGCATAAAACCACCTTTATTCTAACTTGTTTTTATTTATGAAGAAAATAACCGCTTCATCAACCGAATTCAAAGTACCGGAACCGCCCTTTATAAAGATTTTTTTGTACAGATAAAGTATTACAAAAAGCAGGAGAACCGACACGGCAACACCGCCCATTGCGTACAAAAAGCGGGTTATTGCCGGATGATGCGTTAATAAAGCGCTAAACATACGAAAACTTACTCCTCAGCTTCCGCCGGCGTAACCTCTGAATTTTTCGGCCGGTCCGGTTTACCTTTTTTGGAGGCGCCGCGATTAGGTCTGCGGTTTTTTTTAGGCTGTTTCCCGAAAGTCTCCGTATTGCCGGAAACCTCAACAGGCTGAACCGTTTCGTCATGTTGAACAATTTCAGCAGTCTCAGCGGCTTCAACAAGTTGAACCGTTTCGGTATTTTTAACAATTTCAGCGGTCTCAGAGGTTTCAACAGGCTGAATCTGTTCTGCAGCTTCGGGTTTCCGCTGTTCTTTTTTCTCGAAATCCTTACCTTTTGATTGTTTTATTTCAGGAGAAATCTCACCTGCCGCAGTATTTTCAACCTGCTCTGTCTGCCGGTTGTCTTTATTAAATTTGTTGTTTTTGTTATTTTTTCCGCCTGAAGGAAGTTTTAATTTAGCGGCTTTTGCACGGTATTCGCCTTCTGCTGTCGGTGCGGAAAACTTAAAATCCACAACCGAATAACCGCTGCCCTGACAGTGCGTGCATTTTTTCGTGAAAATTTCCGACAAGCTCTGTCCCTGCCTGTGGCGCGTTAACTCCACAAGCCCCAAATCGGAAAGCTGTCCGACCTGCGGTTTGGATTTGTCGGGTTCCAGCGCTATTTCAAGCTCCTCCATAATCGCAAGTTTATCCGCACGCGAAAGCATGTCGATAAAGTCAATAATAATCATGCCGCCTATGTTTCTGAGGCGAAGCTGGCGGGCAATTTCATGAACCGCTTCTTTATTCGTTTTCAGGATTGTCTCATCCTGAGTTGCGGAACTTATAAATTTGCCGCTGTTAACATCAATTACGGTTAACGCTTCTGTCTGCTGTATGTACAGATAACCGCCGGAGGGCATGTTAACTTTCGTTTGCAAAGCTGCTTTAATCTCTTTGTGAATATCATTTGCAATCAAAATAGGCTCGGTACCTTTGTACAAATTCACCTGAATATTTTTGCTCATGTGCCAGTTTTGCAGAATACTCTGCACACGGCTTAGCGCAAAAGCCGTATCTACAAGTATTTCCTTTGTATTCTCGGTACAGGCTTCTCTGATAACGCGGTAAAGCAAATCCTGATCCCTGTAAATTAAATTCGGAGGAGTCAGGGTTTCTGCAGAGGTAATAATATTATTCCATTTTTCCAGCAGGATTTCTAAATCCTCCTGAATATCGGCTTCCGAAAGCCCTTCCGCTTCCGTTCTTATGATAACGCCCACTCCCACAGGCTTAATCAAGCTTACAATTGATTTAAGACGCGCACGTTCTTTTGCGCTTTCAATTTTTTTGCTCACGCTTATACCCGGCTCGCTGGGCATCAGTACAATGAACCTTCCGGGCAGGCTTATCTCTGTTGTAACTCTCGGGCCTTTGTGTCCTGTCGGCTCTTTTGTAACCTGTACAATGAGCTTTTGTTTCGGGGAAAGTTTGTCTTTCAAAGCTCCTTTGCCCATAACATCCTGTGCATGCAAAAAGCCCATCTTCTCGGTTCCGACGTTAACGAACGCTGCGTCAATACTGGGCAGAATGTTGTCCACCGTTGAAAGATAAACATCGCCCAGCAAAACTTCGCCTCTGTGAATGAAAAAATCCGTAACTTTTCCGTTCTCAAGCACTGCCGCAAGGTTGTCCCGCTCCGCAATAATAATTTTCTTTTCAGCCGCATTCTCGCTGCTGCTGTTGCCGTTTGAATTGCCCGAAGGGCGGTTTTTTCTAAAATTTCTGTTTCTGTTCATGATAAAAATCCTTTATAACTCTACTAACTTTTCGTCAAAAAACTTTGTACGCGTAATATCAAAAATAACGCCGGGTGCAGCCGCATTCATCAGAACATCAGCGCGCAAAGCCGGGATATCCGTTTTTTGACCTGTTTTTAATACTATGAATAAACATTCATCCACATTATCGCCGCTGCCTGAGGATGCCTGTGAAAAACACCCGCCCTCAAACCGGTACGATTTAACCGATGGTTTTATGTTTATTTTTTGAATTAAACCTTTTTTGTTTTTCTTCTCAATAAAAATTTCTTCAGAAGATAAAACCTTATTCGTATTATATACCAAATCTTTAAAATCGTAAAGGGGGTAAATATTCTTATTGTTAAAAATCTTCACTTTGTATTCCGCCCAAACAGCGGTGTGATCTATTGCCGGAGCTGATTTATCTATTTGTTTAACATCAATAATTTTCGCCTGATACGGCAGAACTTTCTCCAACTTTAGTTTTAGATTTTCAGGTGAAATACTGTCATAAATCTCAATATCGGCAAGTTCGCATTCGCTCCGGGCAAACAGCGGCAGCGCAATTCCCATAGAAATCTTCATACCCGGATTAAACCCCTGCGAAAACGCTACATTCAAATCCGTACGGCCAACCGCTTTGAAAAAAGTGTTCTGCCAGTCAAGATGTGAAAAATAACGTAAAATTCCTGTTTTAGTTAGCTTGATACGGTACCTGTAAACATTTCTTTCAGCAGGGTTGAAATTCGTACCCGCATCGGTTATAATAGAATCAGAGGTTTCGGCGCCCCCCTGGGTTGTAGAGATACTATCGGGGCAAGCGGTGAAACCTCTTTCATTATTATTAACGGAATTTAATAACCAATATCTGTTTTGCTTTTTGTCGGCCGCTATTTTTATGCGCGCATATTTGTACTGTCCCGAATATCTATATTTTGCATATAAAACATGAAAACCCGCAATATAGTCTTTTCGTTCTTTGTATAATTTTTCAAATCCGTAATATTCACCGTTTAATATAAGTTCGTCAATCTTAGAAAGCAAAAATAAATTTTTAGACTTGTTTTTTGCAATAGTTTCTTCCAGTCCTTTTCTCGTTAAAAGAATATTTCCGATATCCGGGCGTATTATTGTTTTACCCTGAAAGTCTTGTCTGTACTTTGCTTTAATACTGCCTTTTATTTTGTAATTGTCAACATCCTGTTGTGTAAAAGAAACTGTTTTGTCATGACTATATTTGTCCGCCATTGTCTTTTTTGTTTTAAGGTTCCTGCACACTCCGCAATTCACGCACTCTGTATGGCATGTCGGGGTAAAATCTTTAATATCGGCTTTGTATTCTTTTATAAACCATTCTTTATCAATGCCAACGTCAATAAAATCCCACGACAAAGGTTCATTGAGAGGATAATTCTTTTCCGCAAGCCCGGCAAGGTCAATTCCCAGCTCCTGCGCTGTTTCATGCCAGATATTTTTGTCAAAATGTTCGCTCCATGCATCTAAATAACAGCCTTTTTTATAAAGCGCCTCAATATACCGGTTCAGCGATGCATCTCCGCGCGTAAGAACCGCCTCGATTTGAGAGGTAAACTTGTCATGGTAATTAATTTTCAAGCCTTTTATGTGCCTTGTTTTATCCTTTAAGTAGTTAATATGTCCGGTTACTTTTTCCAAACTCATCTGGCCGTGCCATTGAAACGGCGTAAATGGTTTTGGCACAAAGATTGACAGGGTGCAGGTTATTTGCAGCTTCGGGGCTGTTTTCTTAATCTTACCCAGAAGTTCCGCCATTTCGTCCATGTCTTCAAGCGTTTCGGTCGGAAGCCCGCAGATAAAGTACAATTTAATTCTTGACCGGCCGTTTTCGTACAAAGCTGTCACTGCATCAAGGATTTGGTCTTCCGAAATATTTTTTTTAATCACGTTTCGCAAGCGCCGGCTGCCGGCTTCGGGCGCAAGCGTCACAGTAGATTTGCGCACGCTTTGAACAAGATTTGCAAGTTCGGTATCAAACCCGTCAATGCGCTGGCTGGGAAGCGACACTGATATTTTTTTCTTATCAAATTCCGCAGCCAGTTCTCTTATAACTTCTTTAATATTTGAATAATCGTTTGAAGAAAGCGAGAGCAGGGAATACTCATCGTAACCGGTATTTGTAACCAGTTCTTTTGTAATTTTGATAATATCTTCAGCGCTTCGTTCGCGTACCGGGAGGGTTACGTGTCCGGGCTGGCAAAAACGGCACATGCGCCCGCAGCCGCGCCGGACTTCAACAATTGCCCTGTCATGTACCGATGACGAAAACGGTATTGGATAGGATTTCAGCGCTGTTTCGTAATCCAATTGCGCAATCCGTTTGGTAACATTCCCGCCTGTCAGAGCCGACCAGCGGCCTGAATTGTTAATATTCCTTTCTGCAGGGTTGAAATCTAAAGCGTTATCGGTTATAATATAATTGATAGCACCTTTGTCAGGCGAGCCTAACCGGTTATCCGGTGTAACTTGCAGACTGGCGGGTGCTATTATTTTTACGGTATGACCGGCGTATATTGGTAAAAACTTGTCATATAACGGTATATCAACCTTAAACTCCACCCGATACTGAATATTATCTATTTCTATTGCACTATAATATATGTTTTGACCTTTTACTTTACCGGCATGTTTTTCGTCAGCAGGTCTGAATTCATAAAAAACCGATAACCGCAATAATTCCCTGATTTTAGGATAGACGGAATTGTGCAGAGTTTCTTTGTACCCATGCTTAATTACATCCCGTTTTGCACTTGCATTTGGTAAAAATATTTCCTGACCCGTAGATTTTATGGTAATGCAACGTTGTTTTGCAAATTCTTCCTGAAGCCACTTTGCCAAAGTTTTTTTATTTTTAAAACAGGGAATTTCATTGGTGTTAGTTTTTACATGCTGAATTGTTGTTTTTCCCTCTACCAGCGCCTTAATCCGCTGTGCGCGCGGCATGTTTTTTGTTTTCTCCAAAATTTCGCAGACCTCAACAATACTGTCTTCTCCGTCGCCAATCATAAAAACGTCAATAAAATCCGATACGGGCAAAGGATTGAAAGCGCATGGGCCGCCCGCAAAAATAATCGGGTCGTCTTCCGTGCGCTCATCGTTACGGTAAGGAATTCCGGCCATTTCCAGCATTTTTAAAACAGTCGGGTAAGCCATTTCGTATTGCAGAGAAAACCCCACAGCGTCAAACTCTTTTAACGGTCTTTTGCTTTCCAGCGCGTACAAAGGCTCGGGATGAAAATCCTTTTGCGGAGCATAAACCCTGTCCGCCATAAAATCCCGCTGTGAATTTATTCTGTCATACAAAACGCGCAGCCCTAAATTGCTTATTCCGATTTCATACTTGTCAGGGAAGGCAAGGGCAAAACGCACTTTTGCTTTATCAAAATCTTTATTGCACGATAAAAATTCTCCGCCGACATATTGGTAAGGTTTGCTGCAATTAAAAAGAGCCGTATGATAATCTTCAAAGAAAGTACCGGTATTCATGCCAGCCCTTCGGGAAAATACTTCTCTATTTCAATAATTGTTCCGTCAAGAGTATTTTCCTCAAAGGATTTTACAAATTTAAACAAATCTTCATTCGGAACATCGTAGTTATACAGCACGGCTTCTCCGCCTGTTTCGCGCATAACCCGCACAATATAATGGCATTTTTCCGAATATTTCAGCAGGTGTTCGGCGTTGAATTTGTTGCCGTTGTTGTCCCTGTCAAGCCGCACGTAATTAAATCCCGCATAAAACTTCACTTCCTCTTTGCTTGCCGGCGGAAGCTCCTTCTTGTGCCGCGAAAAAATATCTATAACCTTTTTATTAATATCGCCCTTCATTAGTCAATTAAACTACATTTGAAAAATTTTGTCTAAAATGTTAATCAAAATTTACGAAATCTTTAACAGGAACTTTTAAAACATCAGAAATTAAAAATAACTTTCTAAAGCTTATATAGGCTTTGCCTGTTTCAATGCTCGCCAGATGTTCTCTCGACAGGTTAACCAGCTCCGCAAGCTGATTTTGCGAAAATCCTTTTTTTAAACGGTATTTTTTAATATTTCTCCCCAAATAAATAAGTCTTGACATAATGTTATTTTCGTATAATAGTAGTTTCAAGTATGTAATATAACATATTACACAAATAAGGAGGTTGATGTTTAAGATTAACATATTGGGAATAAAAATAAGCTGGAATTATAAAAAACGCAAAGACAGTGAAGTTATTGTTGTCAAAACTAACGGCAAAGAAATAAAAAAACGGGTTAAAGGTTTAGAAGTTAAACACAGAGGAAAAGGCTCCGTTATAAAAGTCTATGAACCGCTTCCGGGATTTGAAAGATGTTCAGTTGAACACGGGGATAATTATGAAGTTGTATTTGGCTCTTCCGCTTATCCGATTCGCGATTTACATGTATTCCTTAACGAAAGCAATAATTGCAAAATTAATATCGGGAAAGATTTTTCATGTGGAAGTATGAGGCTGAATATGCAAGGATGCAACGGTACGGAAATTAACATAGGAGAAGACTGTTTATTTTCATGGGGGATTAATATAAGCTGTACAGACCATCATGTAATAACAGACGCAAAAACAGGACTCCCTTTGAATAAAAACGGCAGCGTAGCAATAGGAAACCATTGCTGGCTGTGCCTTGATGTAACAGTAAATAAAAATTCGGAAATTCCGCACTATACAATAGTCGGCTGCAAGTCCGTTGTCTGCGGGAAATTTAAAAAAACAAATACAATTTTAGGCGGAATTCCGGCAAGAGTTGTTAAAGATGAAAACACAAGCTGGGAACATCCGGCGTATGAAGCTTACATAAAGCAGCTTACTTGACACCGTATTCTTTTTCTTTAATAATAAGAAAAAGGGATGAAGAATGTTTTCCATAAGATTTACAAAGTCTACCGGACGGATTTTCGTAGAAATATTTGGTTTTGTAGTAAAGTTTCGTTTACCGTCTAAGAAAAAAGATGCTGCCGCGCTTCTGGCTAATCTGCCGTATGAGCTGGCTGACCCCAGAACAGCAGTTAAACTTCCGGTTGTTGAAAGCAAGGATAACACTTTGAAAGCGCTCATGAATTCCACAAAATCTGTTGTACGGCTCGGAGACGGGGAATTTAAACTGATGAGCGGTGAAAATATCTGCTTTCAAAAATACACTCCCGTTTTGGAAACCCGTCTAAAAGAAATCATTAAAAATGATGATGATAATATCTTAACAGCTGTTACGGACATGTTCGGGGGAAATGTTGACGATTACCACCGGTGTGTTATAGTCGATTTAAGACAAATGCTGTATCAAAATATGGATTTGTCTAAAAAGTATTACAACACACTTTTTTCAAGAAAACTCCGGTTTAAAAATCATACCGAAGGGAAAAAATATTACAATAATTTTAAAAAACTGTGGAATAAGAAAGACGTTGTGCTTGTTGAAGGAGAAGGCTGCTATTTGGGAATCGGGAATGACTTGTTCGACAACGCAAAATCCATAGAAAGAATTGTCTGTCCGATGAAAAATGCTTTTTCCAAATACGATAAAATCCTTGCACAATGCTTAAAACAGCCCAAATCAAAACTTTTTATAATGGCGCTGGGACCAACGGCAACCGTTTTGGCTTACGATTTGGCGAAACAGGGTTACAGAGCGCTGGACGCAGGGCATATTGATACCGCGTACGAAGCTTTCCTGCGCAATTCTGACAGATTTGTCCAAATTGAAGGAAAAATAGTTTTCAACAAAGACAGAAGAAGAAACAAAATAAAAGAATGTTCCGACAAAAAATATTATGAACAAATTACCGCAAAACTAACCTGAAGCAGACAGAAAATCGATAATTTCCAGAGCAAGCTGTTTACGAATTTCTTCGGGTGCGTTTTTCAGATACTCCACAGCATGCGAAACTTTAATATTTTTATCATACCAGCGGCGCATAATATAATCGTACTGGTCTTCCAGAGACATTTCAATATCAAAATCAAAACTTTTCAATTTATCAACAATAAAATCCGCACAGCGAATTTGAATGTTATTTTGTGCTTTCTCAAGTTTGGTTATTGCGGCGCTCACAGCCGGGTCTGTATCGTACCAGCGTTTAAACATGAGCTCATTATAATGCCTTTGGGAAATTTTTGCAAGAGCCGGAGGTCAATCCGGTGTTTCAGCATGACCCGGCTGTTTCAGATAACTACTAGAACTTCCAAGACAGCCCCAGCTGAAAGCCAACACCTGTTCTGCCGCCGTTGCGAACTACAAACTGAACGTAAGACGATAATCTGTCCTGCCAAGTCTTCGTTGCCCCAATCCCGTACTCCAAATATCCGTGACGCATACTTAAACTAGGAAGGTTAACGGAGCCCGCACGACCTCCTACGCTGTCATTTATGTTATA
>JAISCP010000065.1 GCA_031265495.1 Heliobacteriaceae bacterium
CTATTGCGGCATATTTCTATTCAATTTTATGGGTTGGTAGAGCAAGCTCTACATAATATTAAAACCGTTCCGTTTCACTCCACTGGGGAGCTATTGCGGCATATTTCTATTCAATTTTACGGGTTGCAGAGCAAGCTCTACATAATATTGAAACCGTTCCGTTTCACTGGGGGAACTATTGCGGCATATTTCTGATTGTACTCCGTAAAAATTCTTCGTCAAGCCTGAGGTGCAAGATACATTGTTACATTTCTGCCCTCAAGCTGGGGCTTCTTTTCTACCAATACCGGATCGTTTTCTAAGTCAGACAAAAATTTATTCGCTAAATCAAACGCAAGGTTTGAATGCTGCATCTCCCGGCCGCGAAGCATAACCACAACTTTTACCTTATTTCCCTGTGCAATAAATTTTTGAATACTTTTTATTCGCACCTGATAGTCATGGGTGTCAATTTTATATCTTATTTTAATCTCTTTAAGCTCTACCGTATGTTGTTTTTTCTTAGCTTCTTTGGCTTTCTTTTCAAGGTCATACTTATACTTGCCGTAGTCAAGAATTTTGGCGACCGGAGGGTCTTGGTTAGGGTTTATCAGAAGCAAATCCATGTCAACATCATAAGCCATTCTTAGTGCTTCCGACGTTGCAACGACTCCTTTATTCTCCCCCTTATCATCAATCAATCTCACTTCTTTGGAACGAATTCGTTCATTCATAAAAACTTGTTCTTTGTTAAATCGGTTATCAGTAGCTATTGTCATGTCTCCTATAATTTCTAATTACAAGAATAATACTAACACAATTATCTTTTTTTTACAACTACACTGCTGTTTTTGGCAATTCATTCCAAAGCCTTTGCAAAGCTGAGAGTTCTGTTCTGCAAACCGGGTCGGTTATCATTGAGTCAATTGTATTGGTAAGCACATCTGTAAGTTTGTAAGAAAATTCCATGCTCTCATCCCCGCCGAATTTATGCGTAACTTCATGCAAGCCTGTGGATACGATTTCAGCAAAATCCGCTTTATTTAAATAATTTCTGTCTACCCAGAAGCCCAAACTTTTTCCTCCTTCAGTAATAGCTTCTGCGTGGGTATTTTCGTAGAATTTACTTTCAGCCGCACTTTTTGCGTCAAATAAGTAAATCTTTGCATCAAGTTCTTCGGGTTTAATACCGATTTTTCTAAGATGCGGTGAAAACTTTTTCAGAGCTTCTTTTAGTATAAGAATTTTTCCGGTTTGAACATCATCAGGCGCCAAAACCTTATGAGCACGCGCTTTTTCCATGAAGGTTTTTATGCTCGGCATACCAATATTATCAAAGCCTTCATTACAAAGCTTATAGCCGGATTCTATTAGACCTGCCTTTAATTCATCACTTGCATTATAATAATCAGCTATATATTTGTCCGGGAATTTAATTTTTAAACCTCTTGCCCGTGCACCCTCCAAAAGACCTTTAAGAAAACTAACTTCATTAAGAACTTCATTAGGATTTGCATCCCAGTATTTTTCAAATGAATGCAGCATTGTTACAAGTTCTTCCTGCTTTGTTTTGGGACTAAAAGCAAGATATTTGCCAATTTGTTGCAAGTCAACGCCGTTCAAGGATGTTCTGTCTCTTGACGGGTCATATATAAGTTCTTCATTGCCCCAACGGCTAAGCTTTGCTTTTGTGGGCGGTTTTTCCTTTAAGAATATTGAACAGCCTTTAAGGCCGTCATAGCTTCCGTCTACCTCAAATCTCTGACCTGCTATATACAAGCCGCCTTGTTCATTATCAGGAAGAATTTTTATGCCGAATAGCTCATTCTCAAACTCAGGGCATTTGAAATGCGGATTGTTTGAATGATAAAAACGATTAACTGTTTTTTGGAACGATTTTAACAATTCAGGGGCAGTTGTTTCAAATTCAACAAAGTTTCCGTCAAACTTGTCAGCCTTTTCAAGCGAGTAAGCCAATACCCGCTTATTATTAACCCCGCTGTCTGCAAATTTATAAACAAGATTCCAGTTATCAGCGCCTATGCTGACATTCTTTGCGCCTGAATCTTTGAGAAGTTTTAACACTGCCATCTTCAAGCCTTCACCGTAATTTCCGGCGGCTTTAGCGTCTTCCCGTTTGGTCGATTCGCCGATAAGGACTGCTTTATCAGGGGTGTAAGTTGATTTACCTTCAATTCTGACTCTGTATTTTCCGTCAAAAGGGGTAAAGCTCATCTTAACCCCGTCAAGCGTTTGTCCATGACCGTCATAGAAATTTTGCATTACGTCGCGTGCGATTTTGTCGTTGTTCCATTGAACAGAATCGGCGTAAGACTCTGAAATCGTTGTTTTACTCAAGTTTGTCGGAACAAAATCACCGGAATTTTTAACGATTTTAACTTCATTAGACATTGGAAGCTCAAACTCATATTTTTGACCGGGAACAAATTCCGGGATGTCTTGATTAATCATATTAGCGCGGTTTTGGGTCGGAATATGCCGCTGCGGCAGGGTAATAGCTCCTTCAATATCTTCGGCGGCGGATTTTTTTGCCGGAGGGACCAGAGGGTCATAGTCAAGAGAACTTTTTTCAAGTTTTGCTTTTGCCGTTGTGAAAGCTTTTTCTTTCACATCTTTCGGTATACCTCCGGTATTATCAATTAATTCGCTTACTTTTGTTTTGAAATCAGCAAAATTTCGTTCAAGTGCATTTTTTTCTTCCTGTATATTACAGAGCTTTTTAGTATATTCTTCTGCCTTAGCTCTAAATGCGCTGCACTTTTGCTCAATTTCTCGGTTTACCACCTCAAGCTCGCCAACTTTGCCTTTAAGATTTTTTATTCTGAAATTACATCTGCGTGTTGCGGTTATACCGCCGATAATAGCGGAACCAACGGCAACGGCGGCAACAAGATATCCGGTCTCCGGTTTATCTTCGTTTTTTACAGGTGTAACGGGCGGTTTTTGCACAGCCGGGTCTGATTTGAAAGATAATGCATACTTACTGATTTTTTGAACACTCATGGATTTTTCTCCTACACGATTATAATAATTTAAAGCAAAAAGCCGAGGAATATTGCCAATAATGGAACCTCTTTTTTACAACTTGTTACAATCATTTAGATATACCTGTATTCTGTAACAAAATGTTAACGCGGTGTGAAATTGGCATGTAACACACTTATAGTAATGCTTTAAGGCATATTTTGACAAAATACTTGATTAAAGTTTTATGCAAATAGTTCCGATACTTAAATCACAAGGGTACCAAAATTAATATAAAAGAATAGGAGTATCAAATTATGGCAACCGAGACTAATGCAAAAACCGAAGTAAGCAGCGTATTTTTGGAATTGAACGGAGAGCAAAGGCAAATCGACATGACGCTTCCGTTGCAAATGTTATTTGATGACGTTATTAACTTTGTGTCAATAATTGAGTCATAAACCAAAATTCAAAACTATCAAGGCGTCAAACCGGCGCCTTTTTTATTATGCAGTTATACCCCTTTGGATGTATAGAAGGCCGGATTGAGGTATAGCTTTTTAGTTGAATGGTTGAAAGGTTGAAGGGTTGAATAAATTTCGGGTAGAACCTGATGTAATGGGTGCAGGCTCAGCCTGCCCGTCCTCTTGAGGAGAGTGTTCATTTTCTATTGCTTTGTCATTGCTGTTCCCTCTTTCCTGTTTACTATTTACTAGTTTTAGCTATCCCTCCAGCCTTCTATACCTCTTAATCACCTATTCACCCCAAGCAACACCTATTGAACTTATTGTTTGTTTAAAATATAATAGTTTTATAAAAGGGTTTGCGAATGAAAAAAAGTGTAGTATTGTTATTTTGTTTAGTTTTGTTATCACAGCCTGCAACAGCAGGGTTTAAAGAGCATTTTGATTTGGGCCAGCAGTATTTGTCGAATTACCAGTATTCAGGGGCGGTTGCTGAATTTAAGAGCGCGCTGAGAATTAACTATCTCGACAATTCGGCGCGCATAGGGCTCGTTAACTCCTACCTTGCACGCGGAACATATTTTGCCAATACTGATAAAAATTACCGCAAAGCCGCGGATGATTACAGAAGCGCACTGTTTTATCTGGTTTATTACCCGAACGCGAATGCGGTAAGAAATTCGGGACAGGCAATTATTCAGGTAACATCCAACCTTAACAGATGTTTGACTTCAATAAATTTTGATATAAGTGCGGCAAACCGGTTCAAGACAGCAAAGCAGCTTCGCGCGGAAGGTGAATTTGCAGCGGCAGGTTACGAATTTAACCAGTCTTTGAGCGATACTGCATATATTAAAGACAGTTTTGAACAGGTGGGCGATATTATGAGGCTTATCGGAAACGACCCCAAAGCGGCGGAATATTACAAAAAAGCCTTAACAGTAATGCCTTCGGACCTTGAGTTGAGAATGTCTTACGCAAAAATTCTTGACAAGCTGGGGCAGGAAACCGATGCTGTTCAGGAGTACAATTACATTCTGTCAAAAATCGTTGATGATAAAGAAACACTGTATGCGCTTGAGCGGATTTACAAGAAAAAACTTGAAACCTCTCCCACAGACGCGGTAATAACTTCCAATCTCGGAGCTATAATGCAAAAACAAGGGAAACTGGACGAGGCTTTAAGATATTATTCAAAGGCGGAATATCTTGATCCTTCCAACGTAAACACGCGGATTAACGCAGGCACTTTATACCAGCAGAAAGGCGATTACAAGACTGCAATAAATGCTTACGACTCAGTATTAATCCTGTATCCCGACAATGTTTTGGCAAACCTCTACAAGGCGCAGTCAATGGCGGCTATGGGGGATAAAAAAGGCGCTCTGGAAAGATATAAAAAAGTTCTGGCGCTTGAGCCGGATAATGAAGCTGCCCGGATGCAGATTATTGATACCTTAAACGACACAATGCAGCCCGCACAGTTTACCGAATACGTCAAAAAAAATCTGCCGGGTATAAATCCTGCGGAAGTCATGTACAACTATGCGCTCAATCTGCACAAACAAAATAAATTAGATGAAGCGATTTCAGTATACAATGACACTTTAAAACTAAATTCAACAAACCCTGAAATATATATTAATTTAGCGATAGCTCAGGCGCAGAAGAAAGATTACGATAATGCAGCGGCAACGCTTACCGCTGCAGGCGCAAAATTCCCGAACGACACCCGGATTAAGGAAGAATTACAGAAGCTGAATTTAACCGTAATGGATGAAAAGCTTGATTTAGCTGCGGATTTATATAATAAAGGTGACTATAAAGGTGCAGTCAATGCGTATTTACAAGTTCAGCCCGCTACCGCCGACACAATGCTCGGGGTCGCTTCCGCTTACCAAAAACTGAAAGACAATAACAAGGCGGTTGAATATTACACAAAAGCGCTTGAACTGCGCCCGGCTGATTCTGATATTGCCTATTATGCAGCGGCGGTTTACGCGGAGCAGAAAAAATGGGACGAGGCCAAAACTTACACTGCAAAGGCGCTTACGCTAAATAAAAACAACAAAGACGCCCAGGAACTATCCAAATCGATTGCCGAACAGGAAGCCGCAGCGGCGCTGGAAAAAGCTGTTAACCTGTTCGAAAAAGAAAAATATGACGAAAGTATTGCAATTTTAAACCAAATAATTTCAAAAAATTCTAAAAATGCTTATGCATTGTATTACAGAGGCATGATTTACGACACAAAAAAGGATTACAACAAGGCAATAGCCGATTACAAGAATGCCGTTGCCGGCGACGCAGGCCTGGTTATTGTGAACTATCTTATCGGAGTGGATTACGACAACCTAAACCAGTCTAAAAACGCTCTGCCGTATTTCAAGAAGTTCGCTGACACATACACAGAAGAAGATGACTTCAAAGCCTATGCAATCGAACGGATTAAGGCGATAAAGTAATTCAAGTCGTTGATGCAACAATTCTTGCCACCGTTTTACTTAACCTATACAAGCATGACAGGGCGGTTATTACTGGTTTTTAACAATCCTATTTACTATCATACCAGTCTCTAACCCCTAGTCCCTAAAAAACCCCTGCAATATTGTATTCTTCGTCAAACTCAAGTCCGCCCTCAATATCTATGCTGTGATATTTGTAAGGGTTTTCGATAAATTGCGGATTAAACAGCCCTTTTTGTGCAAGCAGTTTTATAATATCCGGTAAAAGCACGGCGCTTCCGGCAAGAACTCCGTCTTTAGAAGCTGCTCTCTGCCCGTCGTAAAAGATTTTTTCACCGGCAAAGGTCATTTCCGTAAGATTACTTTTTGCAGCCGGCAGGCAGTCGCTGACCAGAAGGATTTTATCTGCGGGTTTGCTCCTGAAAACCAGTTTCAAAACGTCGTCATTCAGGTGAACCCCGTCGGCAATAACTTCAGTATAAATATTATCGTTCACCAGCGCTGACAGCGCGGCAGAAGGTTTTTTGTGAGAAATCCCTTCCATTGCGTTGAAAATATGCGTAACTCCGCTGCAGCCGGTCAAATCCCCGCCAATGCAATGCCCTGCCTGAATTTTTATACCTTTTATATTTTTGAGATATTTTATAAGACCTTGGTCAAGCTCCGGCGCAAGAGTTATGATTTTTATAAAATCGTCTTCAATTAATTTGAAGTTTTCCGCTGTCAAAGCAAGAAAAAGCTTTTCGTCATGAATTCCTTTTTTAAGCGGATTAATGAAAATTCCTTCCAGATGAATTCCCAAAATATGTGCCATGTCTGAGGTTTGTTTTTGGGCAGCGGTTTTTATTATACGGATTTGGCGTTTAATATTTTCAACGCTGTCAGTTACCAGTGTGGGAAAAATTCCGCCGACTCCGTATTTCAGAATTTCTTTTGACAAATAAAGCACATCGTCAACTGCTGCGGTATTAAAATCAATACCGAAACATCCGTGAAAATGCTGTTCAATTAAGAGTTTTGTTTTCAAATGACACTTCCTTCAAAAACTTTACGCGCTTCTTCTCTGTCGTCAAAATGAATAGTTCGGTCTTTAAGGATTTGGTAATCTTCATGACCCTTACCCGCGATTATAACAACATCGTTGTTGTTCGTAATGTTTTTCAGAAGCCCGACAGCTTTGCCTCTGTCAGGTTCAACGGTTACTTTTTCCGCGTTAACGGATTTCAGGCCGGATATAATATCCGTTATAATCTGCGCAGGGTCTTCCGAACGCGGGTTGTCGCTTGTTATAACTATTCTGTCGCAGAGCGCTTCTGCGATTGCGCCCATTTTAGGGCGTTTTGTGGCGTCTCTGTCCCCGCCGCAGCCGAAAAGACAGATTAACTTTCCGGCATCGGGAGTAATTTCCCGTGCGGATTTAAGGACATTCTCAAGCCCGTCCGGCGTATGAGCGTAATCCACTATTACGAGCGGTTTTTTTACTACAACTTCAAACCTTCCGGCAACGCCTTTTACGTTTTCAAGCGCTTTTAATGCAACCTGAATGTCAATTCCCATTGCAATCGCAGCGCTGACTGCGGCGAGAACGTTGTAGACACTGAACATACCGTTCATATGAAGATTTACCCGGTAATCTTGCGCGGCAGCGCACAGGGTAAACTCGGCGCCGTTTGCAGAGAACTTTATATCCCGCGCGGTAATATCTGCGGCATTTTTTATTCCGTAAGTGAATTTTCGGACTCCTTCGGACACAACATCTGAAAACCTTTGCGTATAAGCATCATCAGCATTTATAACCGCAAAGTCATTTTCACCCAGAGTCTTGAAAAGAATTGCTTTTGCCTCAAAATAATTGTCCATTGTTACGTGGTAGTCAAGGTGATCCTGAGTCAGGTTTGTTAGAATTGCGCCGTTAAAACGGCAGCCGCCTACACGGTTTTGTTCCAGAGCGTGAGAACTGACTTCCATAACAATATTGTCAATTTTTTCCACATCTTTAATCATTCTCAGGATTGCCTGTAATTCCGGCGCCTGCGGAGTTGTGTGTTTTGCATCGCGGTACTCGCTCATTGAGGACAGCTTATAGCCCAGTGTTCCGATAAGCGCGCATTTTTCATTGTTTTCT
This sequence comes from Heliobacteriaceae bacterium, assembly GCA_031265495.1. Lineage (GTDB taxonomy): Bacteria > Cyanobacteriota > Vampirovibrionia > Gastranaerophilales > Gastranaerophilaceae > UBA947. Next base: position 8,019 of record JAISCP010000065.1, read on the forward strand.
TCAAGAATTTTTTGTATCAAATGGGTTACGGTTGTTTTTCCGTTGGTGCCGGTAATCCCGAGCAGATTAATGCCCATTGAAGGCCGCGAGTAAAACCTGTCCGCAATATCGGCGATTTTATGGCGGGTGTTGTTTACTACTATTTGCGGCGTTTTGTAATTGAGCGGGCGTTCGACAAGCAGCGCGGCCGCGCCGTTATCAATCGCCTGCTGTGCAAATTTGTGCCCGTCAGTGTGTTCTCCGGCAAGACAGACGAATATATCACCCGGCTTGGTTGTTTGGGAATTGTACGAAATTCCGGTTATTTCAACGCCTTTGAAATTTACTAAGTCCTTGTAATCTAAATATTCAATTAATTCATCCAATTTCAACTTTTATGTCCTTTCAAGTCAATGTTAGTGTTATCGCCTTTTTACAGTTTTACCTTTAGCCTTTATATTCTACCCTTATTCGGCTTCTGCCGGTTGTTACCTGTCTCCTTTGCTTTTTATGTTCGCCTCAAGTTAATGTTAGTGTTTTCCGCCTTTTTCGTCATCCTGAACTTGTTTCAGGGTCTCTTTGTTCCGGCTTCCGTAAGTTGTCTCGCAACTCCTTTGCTTGTTTTGTTGAACGCGCTTAACGTTTTTTCAACTATTCACCCTCGTTCCACTCGGGATACAGGCTGGCTCATTGCCTGTTCGCTTTGTAAACCCTTCAACTTTTCAACCTTTCAACCTTTCAACCTTCTTATCCGGTTTTATGTTTAGAATTCTTGCCGCCTGAACAGCTACTTCATAGAACACAGGCCCTGCAACCGTGTTTCCCCATACAGAACCCCCTTTAGCGCTGTCTACCATAACATAAATCAGCAGCTGCGGGTTAGAAGACGGCAGGTACCCGATAGTTGATGTGTAAACATAAGGTGTGTAACCTGTGCCGTTTTCTTTGGGCTTGCGTGAAGTTCCCGTTTTTGCCGCAACATTGTAATTTTGCATTTTTATTACTGATTTCCCGTTGTTAACACTCTGTGTTAAAAGTTTTGTGATAGTTTTTGCTGTTTCGGGAGAAACTGCCTGAACTTTTTTGATTTTATTTTCGGCTTCTTCACCGGAATATTTTATAACATGCGGAGTTATACGCACCCCGTCATTTGCGAGCGCGGCTGCGGCGGAGACCATTTGCATCGCGGAAACGGAGGTTCCGTAACCGTACGCCATAGTTGCGTGAATTCCCTGATCCCAGTGTGGCCAGTTCGGGAGCAGACCCGAAGATTCGCCGGGCAAATCTATTTCTGATCTGGAACCAAATCCGAATTTTTTCAAAATGTCATAAAATTCTTTGGGCGTCATTTTTTGCGCAACTTTTATCGAACCGATATTGCTGGAATGCTCAAGCAGATATTCAAGGTTAATCTCCCCCGGATAGGGGTGAACATCATAGTCATAGTTCTTAATTTCCCACTTGCCTATTTTCATTTTGCCCGTATCAAGAACTTTTGTACGCTCGTCTATTTTCCCTAATTCCAGAGCGCTTGCCAGAGTTATAATTTTAAAAGTCGATCCCGGCGGAAAAACATCCGTTAAAGTCCAATTTTTAATTTGCAGCGGAGTTGCTTTTTTGTAGCGGTTAGGGTCATAAGACGGAGAAACCGCATAAGCAAGAATTTCGCCGGTGCGCGGGTTCATGACAATTACTGTGCCGCGCAGCGCTTCACGTTCTTTCATCATTTTTGCCAGTTCTTTTTCGCATACGTGCTGGATTGCCGCGTCAATCGTTAAGGTTATGTTTTCGCCTTTCGGGTTGGTTGTTGTTGCAACAGGGTCGGTCGTAAAATCATAAATAATTTTTCCGTCCCGTGTTTTTTGATACTTCGCAGTGTTTATTATGTGTTCCAGCTTGTCTTTTGCAGTGTACTCAACCCCGTTGGCTATATCGGCGTCAAAGTTGTAATACCCTAAAACATGCGCTGCAAGTATGCCCTGAGGGTATTCTCTAATGTTTTTTTTTCCTAAACTTATTTCGCGCAGGTGCAGTTTGGTAATTTCGCGCGCTGTGTTTCTGTCAACATCTTTTGCCAGCGTAATTACCGGGCCGGGCTTTTTGAGTTTTTGCAAAAGAGTTTCTTTTGCCGTTTTCAGAACGGGCGCAAGGATTTTGGCGAGTTCTTCCGGAGATTTGTCGTAATCCGCAGGATGCGCGTAGACGTCTGAATAAACCTTATCCGTAGCCAGTTTAATTCCGTTTCTGTCGAAAATATCCCCGCGCATGGAAAAAATTCGTCCGACACGCTGGTTCTTGGCTCTTGCGCGGTAGTTCTTAATATCAATGACCTGAATGAAAAATAAGTAAATTAAAAGCCCGGCAATGAACGCAACGAAAAGTACATGAATTGCGGTCAAAACGCTGTCGAATTTTTTAATTCTTTTTTCTCTTTCATTGTCTGTTTTTTTTTGTCTTAACGCCATATATCCCCTTATTTATATTCTATCACAACAGAGAATAAAATTCAGGAATATTACCTAATATTAATGTCACCCAAATCAATACAAATTTCATAACCCAAAATTTTGCATATTAACTTCATTTCTGAATATTTTAGGGTTTCTTTCAATAATTTATGTGATAATTTACTCTGGCTATAGCTGATTCCGGTCAGTTCCGTCATCTGTTCAGCAAGTTTTGTAAGAGTAATTTTTTTCTTCAAGAGCATTAATTTTACTTCTTCACGAACATTCATAGCAATCATTATAACTTTTTTGGGTAATACTTGACATGAATTTTAAAATGTAAGATAATTTATGATAATAATTCATGTTTATGAAATATTTTCATAAACATGTTAAGAGATGATAAGGTGATTTATGAAAAAAAAAATTGTCCAAACAGCTTTTACTCTGGCGGAAGTTTTGATAACATTAGGCATAATCGGTGTTGTTGCTTCATTGACTATGCCGGCGTTGATTGCAAACCATAGGAAGATAGTCGTTGAAACACACCTTAAAAGGTTTTATTCAAACATGAATCAGGCAATAAAATTATCCGAAGTTGACAACGGAGACAAGAAAGAATGGGCATTTACCGGCGATATTGACTGGTATAATAAGTACTTAGCGCCGTATCTTAAAACAACTTCTATACAGTATAAAGATGCATCGCTTATAATAAAATTTATTGACGGTAGTAGTGATATAATATCTTATTACGGACATGACCATACATATTGTTTGAATTCAAAACAACAAAAATATGGCACAAATTGTTTTACATTTGGATTTTATCCTACATACACTATTTTTAACAAGCACCATTATGACAAAGGAGTAGAACCCTACATCAGAAATGACTGGGACGGTACATATGAAGATTTGCCAAGGGTAAACGGTTACACAAGAATGATTCAGCTAAACAACTGGAAAATCCCCGATGATTACCCGTTGAAATTTTAATAGCGTAAATAGGAAAGAGAGTTAAAATGTTGGACTCTAATCTCTGAGGATAGTGGAAGCCTTTATTGATAATGTCATTGCAGCGCTTCAACCCGGTGCGGCAATCCATGCGAGACTATTAATTTTTCACCTTGTTCACTCTCTCCCTGCGGGAGAGAGCACAAACACTTAGCG
>JAISCP010000079.1 GCA_031265495.1 Heliobacteriaceae bacterium
CAGTTCGGGGTAAAGCTCCTCTCCGTCACAACTCCGTAAGGACTTGAATCAAGCGCAAGCTTGAACTACTTCGTAGTTCTGGAGTGCGATAGCTTACCCCGGGCTGCGCTTCGCTTGCCAGGGGTTATCGACATCAGACGCCTACGGCGTCAAAAGACACGAAGCATCTCTACATTTTTACCTCACAATTTTAGCCCGCGCGCAGTATAATAAACAGTTTCCTTTTAAAATATTACAAATTCAACAGACGGCATCTGTTGAATTATCGGAAGAATATCCAATACCTGTTGAAATATTGCTTTCCCGATTAAGTTTTTCCCACTTCGTTGAATTGTTGAGACGGGAAGACCCTTTTGAACGTCTTTTCTATGAAATGGAAACAATAAAAAATAATTGGAACGTCCGGGAATTGGAACGGGCTATTGATTCAGCGCTTTTCATACGAACCGGTCTATCCCTGAATAAGGAATCAGTAATAGTCAAAATAAAAAATCGGAAGCCTCTTAATACGGGTAATGAGTACCCGAAAGCGGTAAAATTTGTGCGGCAAACGGAGAATGTAAGCGTTATACGTCCCGAAATTCATATCAGCAAATTATCGAAAAATACGGTTTTCCGCGACCGAAGGAAAGAAAATCGAGCCTGAAAGGCGTATTTTAGCAAAAGAATGAAATATTTTCCGTGCAGTTTGAAATTTTAATTCTAAGAAACACAGGTACATAAAAATCTGTTACGATGTTTATTTCATTATTTTGTTTGCGGCATGAAAATTCTTTTTTACCTTTGCCGCACTTATGTGATTATTTTTTATGGTATAAAATTTAAGTGTATGGTTTGTTTAACCTCATGTTATTGTTCCAAAAATTTCGGAAATAATCTTAACAGGATTCCGACAGATGAGTTATTTGAATACTTTGGCACGGTTTTTACACACCTTATATATGTGTGGAAGATAACAAATATCTTTCAAAAATCGTATATAGCTGTAACATATTTTTTACATGCTGTGGTTTTTTCCCAACTTCACTGGAACTTCCAGCGCAGAAGGCTTCAGGACGAAATTTATTTCAAGAAAATATTTTTAATAATCATAGTAATAACAATTTTAAAATTTTTCAACAATGGCTCTATTTTATAAAAAAGTATTGCGTGTAAACCCGTCGAATCCGACGGCTCCGAAAAGATGGTATCCACTCCTGAAAAGCATAGGCTTGGTGAAGGAAAGGGAAGTCGCCAAACTGCTGGCTGACGAAACGACTTTAAATCCGAAAGAAGCGGAGATGACTTTGTTTCAGTTGCTCAAAGTCATCGTACGTCTGCTGCTTGACGGGCATACTGTACAGTTGGGAGAGCTGGGCAGTTTCCATTTGACTGCTCGAGGCGAGGGATCGGATACGGAAGAAGAAGTGAATGCAGGCAAAATTAAAAGCGTGCATCTGAATTTCACTCCATCGAAGGAGTTGCGTAAAGAAATCGAGAACGCTACGTTTAAAGATATCTCCACAATTCAATAGTTAAGAATTAGCGCTAACAGACGAGTTTACAGTAACGCAACAGCGGCACGGTTATGACGCAACAAGCGGCATGGTTATAACGCGACAGCGGTACGGTTATAACACGACAGCGGCACGGTTATGACGCAACAGTGGCACGGTGTTACGAATTTTGAATTACATTAAATGAATTATTAATAGATTAAATTTTTAAATTTTATGAAACATTTTAACACGTTATTTTTGATTGCATGTTTAATAAGTGCAACATTTGTTAGTTGCAACAAAAAAGAAGTAGAAGAGAAGGAACCCTTAAGTGTTGACAGGACTGAACTGATCCTTATGCAAAAGGATGGAAGTGCGGATTTCAACATTTCAAGCAGTGGCGAATGGCATATTGATGCCGAGGGACTGGAAGGTTACTATGGACCCAATATGGGAGATGTCAAAGATTTTACCATTGCTCCCGTTACCGGCAATGGAAACACCAAGGTATCTGTAACATTGAAAAATGAAGTCACGGAAAGTTACGATATTGATATAACAATAACGGGAAAAAAAGAACAGCTTACTGTTAAATTAAAAGCAGTTGCCAATTAAATCAGCACATAATGCGCATAAAAATAACAGTTTACATCGCTGTTCTTCATTGTTTCGCTGCTTCCTTATCAGCACAAAACCATACAGTTAGCGGGTATATGCGTGATGCGGACACAAAAGAGGTTCTTATTGGCGGCAATGTTTATGAGACGGTAAGTGAAAGGGGATGTTTTTCGAACCGGTATGGATTTTACAGTCTGATATTGCCAAAAGGGAAAGGAATAATTCGCTGTTCCTTTCTTGGTTATGAAGATATAACAGTAGAAATTAATCCGCTCAAAGATACAGTCATTCAGATTTACCTTTCCCCAAGACCGGCAGAACTGCAGGAAATCGTCGTTCTCAGTAATGCAAAATTAAAAGATATGCGCCTGGGAACGATAGACATATCTGCGATACAAATAAAAAATACCCCTGCCCTGCTTGGCGAAACCGATCTGATGAAGTCACTGCAACTCCTGCCAGGCGTACAGAACACAACTGAAGGAAAAAGTGATTTGTCGGTACGCGGAGGAAGTCCCGACCAGAATCTGATACTTCTGGACGGTATTCCCATTTACAATGCCAATCACGTTTTTGGATTTCTTTCGGTATTTAATACGGATGCGCTCAAAAATGTTACCCTGTACAAATCAAATTTTCCTGCCCGGTTTGGCGGACGCCTTTCATCCGTTGTGGATATTACAACCAAAGACGGCAACAAGGAAAAATTTACCGGCTCGGCTACCATCGGCTTGCCCACACTCAAATTCAATGTTGAGGGACCTCTTATAAAAGACAGAACCTCGTTTACTTTTTCCGCCAGAAGAACCTATCTCGACTTGCTGATGGGTCTGCTGATT
>JAISCP010000066.1 GCA_031265495.1 Heliobacteriaceae bacterium
ATCCCGCTTTCAAAAACCACTTTACCGGAATTTCCGAGAATATTGATATTCATGTCAATGCCGGCGGTACCGTTGAGGTAAATATCGTTCAAGCCTGATGAATCAGTGTTGTTGGTGAACAGTGTTGTTCCGCCGTTGGTTGTGATGTTTAGCTCGGCTTTTGCGCTACCTGAGGCATTGGTGTGATGAAGCTGGAAGTTTATGGCTCCGCCCAGGCCGGTGGCTTTGTTGCCCGAAAAGGTTACGTTGTCGCCGATGGTCAGTGTATTAACATCAGTACTGGCGGCGAAGCTGTATATTCTGGAATATATTACACCGCCATGGCCGCCTGACCGGTTGTTTGAGAATACTGTACCATCTGAGATAGTTAAAGTATTATTTGTTTTTGCGCTATTATTCCAAACTATTACACCCTGATAAATGGCTCCACCGGCATCTGTTGATGTAGAATTGTTGTTAAAAGTTGAATTTGCGCCGATAGAAAGACTGTTCGTTAGTTCGCTGATGCCGCTGGAGGTATACTGCTCCGTCATATACTGATAAATGGCTCCGCCGATGCTGGAGGCATTGTTGCTTTCAAAGGTCGAGCCTGAACCGATAACAAGGCTGTCGTTAGCGTTAACCTGAGACATTATGACATTCGCTTGACAAACTGCTCCGCCGGCATCTGCAGAATTACCGGAAAAGACATTGTTATCGCCGATTTTTATTTGGACAGTATCGTAGGAATTCTCGCTATTTATAGCACCGCCGGAATTACCGGAAAAGACATTGTTATCACCGATTATTATTTGGGCATCAGCGTAAGCAACATTACGTATAGCAGCGTCGCCGGAATTATCGGAAAAGACATTGTTATCACCGATTTTTATTTGGGCAGTACCGGAGGTACCCTGGTTATATATAGCGCCGCCGGAATTATCGGAAAAGACATTGTTATCGCCGATTATTATTTGGCCACCAGAGAAACCGGCGTTATATATAGCACTGCCATAAGTTGCAGAATTACCGGAAAACACAGCGTTATCACCGATTTTTATTTGGGCACCAGCGCCACCATGGTTATATATAGCTCCGCCAGCACTCTTTGCATTATTATCCAAAAACCGTACGTTATCACCAATTATTATTATTGAGGCGTCAGAATCGCTAGAGTTATAAATAGCTCCGTTATTTATAGTTTGGTTAGTATTGTATGTTGTGTCACCACTAAAATTCTTAAAAATTATATTGTTAGTAATGTTTAAAGTTATTGCCCCTAAATTTCTTATATTTATACCGCTGTGAGTTTTTCCTCCGTCTAAATAAAATCCGCTGCCGTTTATAGTTAAAGACGGGTCAGTTGTGTTGTTTAAGACTTTTAACTTTGCAGTTGCGTCAATGCTTGCTTTGAGGTTAATTTCTGCGGTATTGGGAGACAGGGCATTCTGCAATTGCGCAAAATCACTTACGTCAACCGCTTGTACGCTCATCCCTCCTGTAAGCACTACAAATAATAACCCGCACGCCAAACAGACCTGACACTTTACCAAAGGAAAGCCTTTACTACTATTCATCTTCTCATACCTCATCTTTCTTAATTCACCATATAAAAACTGTTAACTTTTATTAAAAAGTATTTAACTTCATTTATCATAAAACACTTAATATTTCTTGTCAATATACTTAATAATTATATATTAAATATGTAAACTTATTTGAAAAATCCCGGCAATTATAAATTTTCTCATTATGTCAAGCTATCAATAAAACCCTCCGTTAGAGACCGGGGGTTAGAGACTAAGGCGTGTCGACATTCAAATTCAATTTTCGTTACCCTGATATCAGGGAATAGGTGACTAAGTGATTAAGAGGTATAGAGGGCTGGAGGGATTGAGGTATGGCTAACTTAGTTGAAGGGTTGAACGGTTTAATTCCTTCTCCCTCTGGGAGAAGGTGGTACGCAGTACCGGATGAGGGTTTTACTGTTATTAATTCCTATAAAACCCTCACCCACCCTGCGGGCACCCTCTCCCAGAGGGAGAGGGAAAAAGCTATTGTTTCGTCATTGCGAGGAGCTTGCGCAGCAAGCGACGAAGCAATCCAGTCAAAACCGTTGAATTTACTGGATTGCTTCGCCGGGCTAACGCCCTTCTCGCAATGACATTATCAATAAAACCCTCATCCGCGGGCACCTTCTCCCAGGGGGAGAAGGAATTAAACCATTCAACCTTTCAACTAATTTAGCTATACCTCAAACCCTCCATACCTCTTAATTTCCTATTCACTTATATCAGCATGACAGAGCGGTTGTTTGGCATGATGCGGCAGAGTGCAGCAAAACCAAGACATCCGGCGCTTTTTTATTAACTGGACAAATCTGTATTAAGAGTTATAATAACGGTATTGAGGTATTTTCCATGCATGTTGAACCGATTTATGTATTTAATGAAAATGACGCCGGACTTAACAGAAGAATGTTAACCGTTAATTTTGCCGCCTCCAGACATATAGGCACGCACGGAGTAAATCAGGATGTACGGGATTTTCTTCATTCGCCATGGGTGCACGGTCATGGTTCAACAGTTGAAGTTTATGTTCCCGAAATGTATGTACAGCGCTTTAAGACAAATGCTTCGGATCTGGGTCTGGATATCTCCGGTTAAATTTATGTTTCAGATTAAAAAAATATTTTTAATAGCCTTACTGTTAATCACATGTTCACTGGCGGTTTGCATGAGTCAATGTTACGCTGACGGTATGAATAGCGAAACTTATATTTTGAAAACAGGTATTTCAATTGTAGATCAAGTACCGGACTCTTTCTACGGAATGTGGCGGGTTACGGCAAGGCTTGCCGATACTTCAAGCCCTCAAACTTTTAAACCAACCAGTGTTGATTTGTGGAACTTATCGAGGGCCGGCGACGTCATAAATCTTAGCAATCCTTTTACGGGGGCAAGCGCTTCCATAACGGTCAGCAGTGTAAATAATAATATTATAAGATTTTCCAAAACAGGAAATTATGACAACAAAAGGCTGACCGATACGGTTGAGATTAAATTAGACGGTGAGCGTTTTACGGGAGTTAACGGGTTTACGCTTGAAACCCTGTCGGGCGGTGTGGTGATTAAAAAAGAAACAGCGGTCTATCACCTGAAAGGGGAGCGTATTTCCGGCAGCGCACAGGCTGGGAATTTAGGTTTGTGTTATTATAGGCGCAAGAAAGGTTAAGGATTTATGAAGGAATATCGTTTTGATACTGTAATTTTAGGCGGCGGTCCCGCCGGCATGTCCGCAGGAATTTATGCAGGCAGAGGAGCTGTTTCAACGGCAATAATTGATATAAGTATGTTCGGCGGCCAGCCGTCAAATTATTTGGAACTGGAAAATTATCCGGGTTATCTTGAGACAGATGCCTTTGGATTAACGGAAAAATTTGAAGAGCATGCCGATAAGTTTGGAGTTCGGAAGTTTCCTGCGCAGGAGATTGAAAAAATAGATTTGGTTGGTGTTCCGAAAGTTATTTTGACTAAGGAAGCCCGATTTGAGGCGAAAACCGTAATTATTGCAACAGGAGCGCACGCTAAAAAGCTGGGTGTCCCCGGCGAGAACGAATTTAGCGGACGCGGTGTAAGTTATTGCGCGGTTTGCGACGGAGCTTTTTACAAGGATAAAGTTGTTGCGGTCATCGGCGGCGGGAATTCCGCTGTTGAAGAGGCGGCTTACTTAACCAGATTTGCAAGTAAAGTCTATATTGTTCACAGGCGCGGCGAACTTCGTGCGGATAAAATATTGCAAAGCCGTGCGTTCGGGAATGATAAAATAGAATTTATCATGGATACTGTTGTAAAAGAAATTACGGGCAGTAATCTGGTTGAGGGGATTACGCTTGAAAATATTAAAACCGGCGCAGTAACAAATCTTGCGGTTGACGGAGTATTTATGTATATAGGGTTTACGCCGAATGTTGACAGTTTTAACGGGCAGGTTGAGCAGGACGTAAACGGGTTTATCGTAACGGATACAACCATGAAAACTTCTGTTGACGGAGTATTTGCGGTCGGAGACGTGAGAACGACGCCTTTACGTCAGGTAATTACCGCTGTGTCCGACGGTGCGGTCGGGGCAGTGCATGCTGTAAAATACCTTGAAGCATTACATGATGTAGCTCAGGCGGTTTAGTCGTAACAATATGTATGTAAATTGCTAACTATTATGCTCGTATTTTTTAGCTTTCACCAGCTTTTTATTAAAATCAGACAACGGCTCGTCTTTTGCTTGAATTTGCTTTGTTATTACTTGTAGTTCTTCCAGTTCAATAGCAAATCGTTCTTCTTCCTCAATTTCTAATCGTTGCTTATTAGCCTCTTTCCATTTGTCATATTCAGTTCTTGCTTTTTTCTCTGCAATTTCTTTTTTTACTCTACCTTTGCCTATTAAAATATTCATATCGTTTACCGACAACAGAGCGTCAAGTTTTTTAGCCCAATCTATCATCGTCATTTCTTTTCTGTTTTTTGCTTGAAGTTCAGCAAAGTCTAAGAATTGCGATACAAACAATTCTAAATTTTCTAATTCTTCTTCATTAAGATAGTTTTTAGAGATATAAAGGTCGGGAACTCTTATATTATTGCCTTCCCAAGTCATTAAGCCCGCATTAGGCGAATTAGCGTTAGCTCGCTCGTTAATTATTTCAGCCGCCGTATGTCCTGTTATTGCAAACAGTAATTTGTTTTGAACCATTGCAAAAAACTCTTTTGTGGTTTCTGATTGAGCATTATAATCAACACTTGTAGCATAAATATCCCGCACTTTAAGGTAAAAACGCTTTTCACTTGCCCTAATTTCACGGATTATTTTTAGTAATTCATCAAAATAATCCTTGCCTTCGGGGCTTTTTAAATATTCTTTGTTAATTGTAAAGCCTTTAATAATGTATTCCCGCAGTCTTTGTGTAGCCCATTGCCTAAATTGAGTTGCACGAGATGAATTTACACGATAGCCGACAGAAATTATAGCGTCAAGATTATAAAATTGTGTTTCATAAGTTTTGTTATCTTCCGCAGTATGTGCAATTTTTGCACATACTGAAAGTTCTTCTAATTCAAGGCTTTCAAAGATATTCTGTAAATGTTTTGTAATTACAGACCTATCAACTCCAAATAAAGCCGCTATTTGTTTCTGATTAAGCCAAATGCTCTCATTGATTAACTTAACCTGAATTTGACTATTGCCGTCAGGTGAAGTGTAAATTAGAAATTCCCCTTGATTATCGTTAAAATTTGTCAGCTCGTTCTTACCCATAAATTAACCCTCTATATGTTGTCTAAATCGTTATCGTTTTCAATACCAAAACATTTGCGAATGCGTTGAAGCATAAACCATGCTGTCTTTTGAGTTGTGTTCAAATCTCTTGATAGCTGCAAAGATGAGATACCTTTTTTATGTGATGTTACAAGCCATATCGCTAAAAACCATTTTTGAAGTTCAATCTTTGTATTATCAAAAAGCGTACCGGTTTTAACATTGAAATACTTACCGGTATTTTTGCAACGATACTTACCATTTGCACATTTGTAAACTTTTGAAGTAGCATCAAACGGACTTACAGGCTTGTTGTTCCAGTAGAGTTTTTCAAGGTGTTTAATGCAAGCATCCTCATCAGGAAAATCCTGTAAAAGTTCTATAATTGAGTTAAATTCTTTGTTAATCATATTAATATTATAATACTAATTTTACACTTTGTCAAACATTTTGTGTAAACTTGTATATAATTACCTGTTTTTAAATCAATAAAGACAGCTAAACATCGGACACGGGCGGTAAATCAATACTTTTTAACCGCTGCTCAATTCTGCGGTACCACTTTAAGTGCTGCTTGAACAGTATTTCATAATCCGAAACATTCCCCTGCGAAATATCGGAAAACTGGTTATCGCAAGTTTCCTGTAAAGCTTTTTCCAGCTCGGATGTAAGCTTTTTACGGTCTGTTTTAGGGTCTGTCAGCTCAATTGTTTTTCCAAACTTAACCATAACCTCCGGGCGGTTATCTCTGAAAAAACAGTAATCAATAGCGAGCGGAATAAGGTTAACTTTTCCGTATTTCTGTACCGCTTTTTGCGCAATATAAGCAAGCCCTGTCTGGAACTCAATCGGTCTGTAATGCGGCGGACGGATTATGCCCTGCGGGAATATGCAAAGCAGGTTCCTAAAGTCAGCCATAAGGTCAACGGAATATTTTAATGCCTGCATTGCTGTCTGCGGTGATTTTTTGTTAACGGAGTACGCCCCGCCCCGCCGCAGCAAAGGAAATCTGTTTAATTCCTCTACCATAAGCCGGATTTCTTTACGGCAAATCCGGTGGGTGATATTATACAAAACAATTCCGTCCCACCAGTTGCAGTGCGGAGCAAAAATTATAGTCGGATAATCGCTGCTGCGGTTATGGTAATTCTCTGCGCCGCTGTATCTGAATGCGAAAAATCTGTTTTGCAGCATATTAAAGAAAAACAAACTCGCTATGGTAAGCCAGAATTTACTTGTCTTTGACGGTTTAAACGTTTCTTCTTTGTTTCTCAGTTTTGTCGGCGGGACATTAGAATATAGTTGTTCACTCATAGTTCTATTTTAACCCACTGCTTTTTAATTTGGAATATCCCGAAGGATGTATTTTAAGAAAAGTAAAGTTTATAAAGCGGTAAATCTTTACATTATTTAATCTATTTACATCATTTAAGTCAAATTGTATTATGATATTAACAGGGAACAATAACTTGACGGAGAATAAAATTGACAGATAAATTTATAATAAAAGGCGGAACTCCGCTAAAAGGCGAGGTTTCAATCGGCGGAGCAAAAAATTCGGTTTTAAAGCTTATGGCTGCGGCTCTGCTGGCAAAAGCGCAAACCCAAATATATAATGTACCTGACTTAACCGATGTGGAAATTATGCTCAGCGTGATTGAGCAGCTCGGAGTAAAAACCTCTTATAACAAACAGGAAAAATATATTACGATTGACGCGGTAAATATTACGGACGTAACGGCGAAGTACGAACTTGTAAGCAAGATGCGTGCATCTTTTATTGTTCTCGGCGCGCTGGTTGCAAGATGCAAAGAAGCCATAGTCGCGCTTCCGGGCGGCTGTGCAATCGGCGAGAGAAGGGTTGATTTCCATATAAAAGGGCTTGAAGCTATGGGCGTTAAAATTAAAATTGAGAACGGCTATGTTCACGCAAAAGCTTCAAAACTCACAGGAGCGGATATTTACCTGGATATTCCGTCAGTCGGCGCAACGGAAAACCTTATGCTTGCCGCTGTTATGGCGGAAGGCTCTACCCGTATCCAAAACGCGGCGCAGGAACCGGAAATTGTAGACCTTGCAAACTTCCTGAATACAATGGGTGCGGATATTATGGGCGCAGGAACCTCCGAGATACTTATTAACGGGGTTAAACAGGAAAGCCTGCACGGTATTGAGTATACGACTATTCCCGACAGGATTGAAGCCGGAACTTTTATGACGGCGGTTGTCGCAACGCGCGGAAAAGCAATTATTAAGAATGTTCACCCTGCACATTTAACCTTCTTTAATGATAAATTGATTAAAATGGGTGCAAATATTAAACTTATTGAGCCGAATTCTCTGGAAGTAAACTGCAAAAGCCGGCTGGAGTCAATAAATTACGTGACTCAGCCTTACCCGGGCTTCCCTACGGACTTGCAGTCAATGGCAATGGTTTTGCTGACAACCTCAAACGGCGTGGGGATTATAACCGAAAGCCTTTATGAAAACCGTTTTATGCAGGTGCCCGAGCTTAGAAGAATGGGAGCGGACATTCATCAGGACAGAAACCATGCTATTATCAAGGGAGTTAAAAAACTCACGGCGGCGGCGCTTTCGGCAAGCGACCTGCGCGCGGGCGCGTCTCTTGTTGTTGCGGCGCTGATGGCCGAAGGCGCTTCTACAATAGAAAATCTACATCATATAGATAGAGGATACGAAAATTTCGAAAATAAGATAAGATTGTTAGGAGGAAAGATAGAAAGAAAAGAAGAACTTTCATCTTCAACGGAGGTAATACAAAATGAATCATACTTATAAGCGTTGGTACGATCATGATCCATTGCTTCTGGAAGTAATTGAGCTTCTGAAAAATTATCAAACCGAGTTGAAAGCTCAGGCGGAAGTCTTCCTGCAAAAAGTCGAGGAAAAAGTTTCAAAGGAAACTGTGGATAAGTTTTACGCAATGGTTAAGCCTGCGAATGCAAACAACCGCTGGTATGACAAGGATCCCGTAATTTCAAGAACTGTTGAGATTTTAAGAATTGTGCCGCCGGAAGCCCAAAAGCTTTGCGCTGAAAATTTTATTAAAACGCTTAAAGACATGGGGATTGAATACAAAAGCCCTAATGGTAAATAGGGTTGAAAAGTTAAAATTCCTTCTCTCTCTGGGAGAAGGTGGCACGCAGTGCCGGATGAGAGTTTTATAGATAACGTCATTGCGAGAAGCTTGCACAGCAAGCGACGAAGCAATCCAGTCAAAGATGTTGAATTTTTGGATTTCCGCGTCGGGCTTACGCGCTGCAATGACGAAACAATGTAAAATGAACACCGCCCTCCCGGAGGGAGAAGGAAAAAACCAAGAGATACACCCGCCCTGCCAAACACACACCAACAACCTCTCTTGTCATGCTGAATTTATTTCAGCATCCGGCCACCGATAAAAATATTCAAGTTCCGTAAGGTTTACTTCCCCGTACAAATGGTCAGATCCTGAACGCTGCTTTGCTGCACCCACCATTGTAATCACTCGCAAGCTCGTGAACAATGGATGTGCAAGTTCAGGATGACGTGACGGTTGTTGAATGTTTATGTAAAATTGTATATTATTACCTTATTTTAATTTAATCATGTTTTAAGTAGAATATTAATACAGTTAGATAAGGAGAGAAACATGAAAAAATCAATTAGAGATTTAGGCGACATAAGAGGTAAAAGAGCGCTTGTACGCGTGGATATTAACGTTCCGCTGGATGCAGATAAAAATGTTACCGACGATACAAGAATTCAGGCAATCATTCCGACAATAAAATTTTTGCGGGAAAAAGGCGCTAAGATTATCTTAATGGCGCATTTGGGCAGACCCAAAGGAGAAGTCAATCCTGAATTTACCCTTGCACCGGCTGCAAAAAAGCTTTCACAGATTTTGGGTGAAGAAGTTTTGTTTGTTTCCGCTCCAATCGGCGAAGGCGCTGACGCGGAACTCGCAAACCTTGCTGACGGGCAGGTTGCGCTTCTGGAGAATATCCGTTATTACAAAGCCGAAGAAGCTAAAGACGACGATATGACGTTCGCGCAGGAACTGGCAAAGCTCGGAGATTTTTACGTGAATGACGCTTTTGGCGCAGCGCACAGAAACCATACTTCAACGGCAAAGCTTGCGAAAGTATTAAAACCTGCGGTTTCCGGTCTGCTTATGGAAAAAGAGCTCGCAAGTCTGGGCAAAGCGCTTGATAACCCTGAAAGACCTTTTACCGCAATTGTGGGCGGCGCCAAAGTCTCCACAAAAATCGGGGTGCTGGAAAACTTAATTGACAAAGTTGACAATTTGATTATCGGCGGCGGCATGGCCTACACATTTGTAAAGGCAAACGGCGGCTCAATCGGAAACTCAATCTGTGAACCCGACCAAATTGAGGTTGCAAAAGAAGTTGAAAAAAAAGCAGCGGCAAAAGGCGTTAAAATTGTTATGGCAAAAGACGTTTTAATCACTGATGATTTTTCGGGTAACGGTACAAATAAAATTGCACCTGTTGACGAAATCCCGGACGGCTGGGAAGGTGTTGACGCAGGCCCTGAAACTCAGGCACTGTTTGCCGATGTAATTAAAAGTTCAAAAACAATTCTGTGGAACGGTCCTGTCGGCGCGTTTGAAAACGATGCATTCACAGCCGGTACAAAAGCAACTGCACAGGCGGTTGCACAAGCGACAAAAGCCGGAGCAATAAGCGTTCTGGGCGGCGGCGATACGGTCGCGGCAGTGAAAAAATACGGTATGAGTTCAGATTTATTCACACATATCTCAACCGGCGGCGGCGCTTCACTGGAATTTATTGAAGGTAAAGTTCTTCCGGGCGTGGCGGCTCTGGACGATAAGTAGTTTTTTATTATTAAAAGGCGCCGGATTTTTAATCCGGCGCCTTTTTTGCTTTTTTTACCGCCGAACAGCATACTTGTTAAGAATTATAAAGCCCTAAAAACCTCACGAAAAAAGCTTTACAGCCATTTTACGGATATAAATATTTATTTTTTATCTGATTTCCATAAAGTTTTTGCTAAATATGCCGATAGATTACATGGTAAATTATGGGAACTATATACATAATCAGCCAATATAAACCATATTGTCATTCCGGGCTTGACCCGGAATCTATCCTGATAGACCCTGAATCAGCGGATTTCGGCGGGCGTGAAACGCCCATAGTGAGCAAAACCACGTTTTTGCGAACTGCCGATAATCCAAGACAAGTTCAGGGTGACAGGGCTAGTTAAGTATATAAGTCCCGAAATTATACGTAGAGGCGATAATGACCGATTTCAGTTTAACGTTAAATAAAAAAGGTAAAGAAATTAACACTCAGGATATTAAAGGCGGTGTTAAAAAAGAACAAATAAATGTGAAATTTAATTCGATTTATGATGCCTATGATGAAGACGGAAATGGTGTATTAGATGACAAGGAAATGGAGAAATTTAAAGAGGCGGTTATAAAATTTGCCAAAGATGAGGAGTTTTCCAAAAGAGAAGCAGGAAAGTTCCTCAAAGAAAAGGGATTAAAAAATAATGCGGATGATTTATTCAGCTTTCTTGAAGAACTGACAAAACAAACTGAAAACGTAGAAAAAACTGAGTTTGTGAAAGGAGACGGCAAGCCGGATGCAGTTGTAATTACTTATAAAAACGGCAGCGTTGAAACACTGTTTTCCGATAAAGTTACGTCTTTTGCCCAAACGGACGAAGGCGGAAACTTAATTACAGAAACAAAAAATGAAAAGGGCGAACTTATCAAGAAAGAGGTTGTTGACCCTGATGAAAATAAAACAAGTACAACCTATACAAATGGGAAAAAATATATTGAAACAAAAAACAACAAAGACGGTTCCGTTGAAAAAACCGAATATGATGATGACGAAAACCCTGTACATAAAATTGTAACAAAGGGTTCTTCAGAAGAAGAATACGAATTTACGGACGGAGAAGGACGCATAATCTCTATGATTTCGGATAAAGGATTAGCAATAGAAAAGAAAACCCAATTTACATATAACGAGGACGGTACTGTAACCCAAAACATTACAGAGCCCGGCAAAAAAAGTATTATAATTAAAAATGGCGATGAAATTATTTATGAAAGCACGGAACAAGACAATGTAACAAGCGAAAAAATTAAAACTGAAACCGGCTGGGAAGATAAAGTTACCGACAAAGACGGAAATATTACGGAGAATATATTAAACGCAGAGGGAAAGAAGACTTCTCAAGCGAAAACCGTTGACGGACAGATTTATAACGTTGAGTATGACGGAAACGGCAGCACAAAAATCGTTGTTCAAAACGGTGAAAGCCCTGCTGCGCTGGCAAGGAAATTCGGATGTAACGAAAAAGAAATTTTAGACGCAAACAGGGAAACTATCGGTAAACGGAATTATTTCTTAGCAGGTGAAAATA
The DNA here is from genome assembly GCA_031265495.1 of Heliobacteriaceae bacterium. Taxonomy (GTDB): domain Bacteria; phylum Cyanobacteriota; class Vampirovibrionia; order Gastranaerophilales; family Gastranaerophilaceae; genus UBA947. The sequence continues at coordinate 11,713 of JAISCP010000066.1, forward strand.
TTGTTATACCGAAAGAAATTGAAGCTGACGCACCGGCTTTACAAGGGCGCCGGACAAAAGAACAGGCTAAATCGGCATACGCATCAGATGAAAAACAAAGAGTTGCCCAAAGACTACAAGGCAAACAAACAAAAGAAGTTATTGCTGATAAGGATTACAGCAGCTGGACACAGTATGCAAAAGAAGCTCTTGCAAAAGAAGGTGTCACCAACCCGACCCAAAAGCAAATAGTCGACCGGACAAACGAACTTGTTTCGCTCAACTCCGGCATTAGTGTACCTAAAAAAGGCGCTAAAATTCACGCGCTAAAAACAGAAGCTGAGATTGAAGCTGAGAAAAAAGCCGAAGAAGAAAAAATCAAACAAGAGGAAAATGCAAAAAAAGAAAGTGAAACTATACAAAAACAATCTGCGCAACAAATTGTTAATGACTTGAAAAAAGCAATAAACGGCTGGAATAACAATGATGACATTAAAGCAGCATTGAACAGAATAGATAATCCGAACGAACTTAAAGAGGTTGAACGGCTATTAATTGCAGAAGGATATAAAGCTGATGAATTATATTCTCCGATTGAAAAATTTATGTATAAAGAATTAAGCGAAAGCAGCGTAAAATATAATTCCTTTGACCTTCTTGAGAGCACCGTTCAAAAATGGATTCAAAATGGCGCGCTAAAAGGCGAAGATGCTGCTAATGCACAGGCAAGACTGTCGGCAAGGGTAATTTGTGACGGCGGAGACGGATTTGGGACAGATTACGACAAAATTAAAAGAGGCGTTCATCTGATAAAAGCTCCTGCCGGGGCAGACAAGGCAGAGGCAAAAGCCGTATATGATAAAGTTAATCAAATCATAAGCAAACACCGTACATTCTATGGTATTGGTTCTGCAAGCAAAGATTTAAAAGATTATCTTAAAGGTGAAATGTGGTCAAGTGAAATAAAGTATCTTGACGGAATTTTAGCGCAAAACAATTCAATTCAGGATGAGCAAAAAGCCGATGCCGTTACAGCGCTTGTGAAAGAGGCAGTTGGCGGCGCCGGCACGGATATTGAATATTTGAAACAAGCAATCAGCGCTGTCAATACACCGGAGGATAGAAAAGCCGTCGAAGCTAAGCTAAAAGAATATTGTGAGAAAAAAGATATTAAGCCGCAAATTCAAGGCCAAAACTCTCTACAAGCGATTTTATATGATGAATGCGATACATTTGCCGGAATTTCGACTGACCATAAAGAAATCAGAAAATTTAATGAAATGCTAATCAGTCAGGGAGCTTACACTGAAGCGGAAGTTGTAAATTTGAAAGCGGAACAAGCTGCGCTTCAAATTTTAGAAGGTGATTTTAGTAATATACAAAATGCCGTGCAGCAAATCAAAGACCCTAAAGTTTTGGCTAAAATGAATGAGTTACTCGAAGCTAAGGGTTATGGAAATTTAGACGACTTTTTATCTAAAAAAGTGAAAGACCAAACCAAAATGGATTTGATTAACGCTGAATTGGCAGGTAGAAATTTGTTAGACGAAAACAAATCTGCGGATGTGGCATTCAGATTGTTTCAAAATTCCGATTACAATATTAGAGCTATGGGCTTAAAAGCCATAAGAACTAATAATACGGCAGCTTTAGTTGACCAAAAATTAAAAGAGTCAGGTTCTTCTTTATCTGATATTTATTCTCAATTTAATAAAGAAAAAGCAGAATATAAGAATAAAGCCGCTGTTTGGGACGGCTTGGCATATTTGCCCATAGTAGGAGGCATCGCAGAAGATATTTCCGATAAATACAGAGAAAACACTGATGTTTCCGATAATTTATATCTCAAATCCGATAAACCGGTATCTATCAGCGAAAAACAGCAAGCAGCGTATCAAATGACAGCAGCAACCTTTGAGCAAAATCTTGAAAAAATGAAACAAGATTATCAAGAAGCTTTAGACAGCCAGGGTATTGTTTCAGGTGTAGTTAATGCCTTTTGTTCCAGATACAACATCGGAACAACCAGAGATGATATTGAAGCAAGAATTGAGCATGACACGGAAACCCTGAGATTATTAAAAATCGCTTCTGAAGGCAAATTGACAAAATTACAAGACGGCAAAACTGTTTCTGTTTCATTTGAAGACGTATTCAAAGAACGTCAATCAGAGTTTATTAC
>JAISCP010000041.1 GCA_031265495.1 Heliobacteriaceae bacterium
CTCCACGTCACCCTGAACTTGATTCAGGGTCTATCAGTTTAATTGAAATTGATAGATTCCAAGCCCGGAATGACGCTGATATGATAGATTTCAGCATGACAGGGAGGCATTGCCCATAAAAATTTTGCTTTATCCATTTGAAAATTTTAACGGGACAGTTGTGGAACTTGTTTCAGGATGACAGGATGGTTATGGTTTGATTTTACCAATCCCAATCACTTATTCACCTATTCACTTAATCACCTATCCCCTGACATAATCATGATATAATATTCTTCGTAAGGAATATATTATTATGGCATTTGAATTTGAAAGATTGGGTCTTGGCGGTGTAATTCTGGTTAAACCGAAAGTTTTTACGGATGACCGCGGAGAATTCATGGAAACCTATAAGAAATCGGAGTTTTATGCAAACGGTATTGATGTTGAATTCAACCAGGATAACCGGTCAAAGTCAGGCGCCCGCGTGCTGCGCGGCTTGCATTACCATAAACACGGACAGGCAAAGCTGGTATGCTGTTTGAAGGGAAAAATTCACGATGTTGCAGTGGATTTGGAGACCGGCAAATGGGTCAGGGTTGAATTATCAGAAGAAAATAAACACATACTTTATATTCCGGCGGGTTTTGCGCACGGATTTGCGGTGTTGTCTGAAGAAGCGCAGGTTGCCTACAAAATCAGCGGGGAATACTCTCCCGAACACGACTGCGGTATCCGCTGGAACTCTTTTGATATTGATTGGGGAATTGACTTTGAACCGGTTTTATCACAGAGGGACAGAGGGCTGGAGGTATGGAAGATTAGAGGTATGGAGGTATAGCTGAATTATGAAACTGTTAATAACGGGCGGCGCTGGATTTATCGGAAGCTGTTTTATAAGATACATGCTGAATAAGTATCCTGATTATAAAATTATCAATCTGGACAAGTTGACCTACGCCGGAAATCTGAAAAATCTTGACGACATCAGCAATAACCCGAATTATGAATTCGTACGCGGAGATATTTGCGATAAAAAGCTTGTGCCGCAGCTTGTTGAGCGTGCGGACGCTGTGGTAAACTTTGCTGCGGAAAGCCATGTTGATAATTCAATTGCAAAACCGGAAGTTTTTATTGAAACGAATGTGAAAGGTACTCTTAACCTTTTACTTGCGGCAAAAGAGTTCAAAATTCAGCGTTATTTGCAGATTTCAACCGACGAGGTTTACGGAACGCTGGGCAGGGAAGGATATTTCCATGAAACAACGCCGCTTGCGCCGAATTCACCCTATTCCGCTTCTAAGGCAGGTGCGGATATGCTGGTGCGGGCTTATTTTGAAACATATAAACTGCCGGTGTTAATTACCCGCTGTTCAAACAATTACGGACCTTGCCAGTATCCTGAAAAATTAATCCCGTTTTTTATTTCCCGCCTTCTGAAAGGGGAAAAAGTTCCGGTATACGGGGACGGCATGAATGTTCGGGACTGGCTGTACGTTTATGACCACTGTGCGGCAATAGATGCGGTTTTGCATAGAGGCAAAATCGGAGAAATTTACAACATCGGCGGAAACAATGAAAAAACCAACCTTGAAATTACGCGCATAATCCTCGACGCAATGGGCAAAGACGAAAGTTTTATTGAATATGTTGAAGACCGGCCCGGTCATGACCGCCGTTACGCGGTTTGCAGCGATAAAATCCGGTCTGAACTGGGCTGGAGGCCGTCCGTAACCTTTGAGGAAGGAATTAAGCTCACAATTGACCGGTATTTGGCGGAGGAGGCGCGGTGAAGGTTCTTGTAACAGGCGCAGACGGCATGCTCGGACAGGATTTGTGTCCGGTTTTGGAAGACGAGGGTTATTTTGTTGTTGAAACGAATAAAAGCAGCCTTGACGTTACGGATTTTAACGCTGTCGAGAGGGTTTTAAGCCGTGAAAAGCCGGACTTGGTAATACATTGCGCGGCTTACACCGATGTAGACGGGGCGGAAGCGGATTTAAAAACAGCAGAGACAGTCAATGCCGCCGGAACCGAAAATGCGGCGAAAGTTTGCGCTAAGCTCGGCGCTGTAATGGTTTATATTTCAACGGACTATGTGTTTGACGGCGAGAAAACAGAACCCTATACACCCGAAGACACACCAAACCCTTTAAATAACTACGGCTTAACCAAACTAAAAGGAGAAGAAGCGGTTAAAAAATACTGCGAAAAGTATTATATTGTCCGGACAAGCTGGCTCTACGGGCATTACGGGAAGAACTTCGTTGAAACTATGTTATCATACGACGGGGATGTAATCAGGGTTGTGGACGATCAAACAGGCTGTCCGACCTGGACGGTTGAACTTGCAAACGGAATTCTGAAGATTTTGGATAAACCTTACGGAATTTACCATATTTGCGGCAGCGGGCAAACGAGCCGATACGGGTTTGCAAAGGAAATCGGCGTAAACGCGCTTCCATGCAGCACGGAAGATTTTCCCCGTCCCGCAAAACGCCCGAAATACAGTGTTATGGATAACGGCGGAACTTGCCAAAACTGGAAATCGGCGTTAAAAGATTACCTTGCTTTGATTATCTGAAATAACAAATTATTATGAAATTAATTGGTCAGAACTTTTTACTAAAAGACGGAAAATTAAGCTGTGAGCTTAATTCCGTCTTTGATTATCCGGTAAAATCACCACTTGTACATAGTGGTGGTGGATTTAGTCCAGACCGCACAATTCTCTGATTAAATTCCTTTAACCCGCATAACGATGGCTGGTATTTTGTTTTTTAACAAAAATTCTATCCAGACGATTTGTCCGTCACGCAACGTTTCTTTCTCGCGTTTAACTTCCACAAGAATAAGTTCCTCGTTGTTCCAAACAATAAAATCAGGAGTGCCGGCACGGTTATCACGAGGGTTTTTGGCTATTTGATAGGTTATTGTTGCGAAAGTTTCCGGATTAATTCGTTTTAAAAATTCCTGCACAATTGGCGTTTTGAAATAATCAATGCAATCTCTATTTTCTTCTGTTTCTCGCAAAATCCGTGTCGGCGCATCGCCATATTTTTCTATTTGAGAGTTAATATATTCGTAGATATTGGCTTGTTTCAAAAATTTGTATTTTTCATCGTACATTTTTTTACGTTCCAAATACAAAAAATCGCCTGCAAAAAAGCCGCGCGGAATATCATTGATGCAAAACAAAAAAGGTTCCTTATCAGGTTTTTTAATCAAAGTTTGTTCAAATTCATGATTGTAAAAAATTTCGTCAAAAAACGCCAAGGCAAACATTGCCTGCCAAAAGCTGACTTCCGCGCGCATGGCTTTATAGCCATTGTTTTGGTAGTAGTCCCTTACAACATCTTCGGTTGAACACTTTTTACCGTTAGAACAGTAGAAATACCATTTACCTTTTTCGCCTGTTTTTGGCACTTCAATTGTTTGGGTAATTTGCACAATCTCTTGCGGCAAAATCTGTTCTGCGTTTACACAATTCCCGCCAATCAAAACCATTAAAATCGCTCCAAATAATTTTTTCATCTATAATTATTGTACCACAAATTATGCTTCAACCGTTTTGATAACTTCACAAGCACATCTATTATGCAATGGCGGTAATTCTTCAACATCTTCCAGGCTTTTATATCTTGTACCATTTAAATCAGCACATCTGTCACAAGTTCCGGCAGTAAATTGTGTTATCCAAACATACTCCATTGTCGGGTCATTTTCATAATCTTGAGCTTTACTAATCTTAACTTCTTGTTCAGTTGGAATACCGATAAACTTCATTTGTATCATAATTTCTTTTTCTTTTGCGGCAAATTCATTTGAAGACATTTTACCGATTTCTTCTCTTGTATAGACTTTTTTCTCACCTGATATTGGGTTGACATGCTCGGCATAATTTAAAATTTGACTTTTGATTTTGCCATTTTCTTCTCGTAAAAATAAATTTTTCATAAATAATATCCTTTCAAGCACATTATTTAATATTTTCAAATAAACCGCAAGTCAGTGTTTTCGCGGTCATGAAAACATAGTAATGAAAGTAGGGGGTGGCAAATTCGCAAACTGAGAATTTTGCCCTTTTTCCTCTTTAAAAACCTTGAAAAAGTGCTTGAGAGAATTCTCTTTTAAAAACCCAACCCCGAAAAGTCCGACGTGTGCGGAAATTCTCATTAAAAAACGGGGCTTGTAATAAGTCCCGTTTTTTTAATCTGGGCGAGAGGAGACTCGAACTCCTACACCTTGCGGCGCCAGATCCTAAGTCTGGTGCGTCTGCCAATTTCGCCACTCACCCATAATTATCATAAAAGTAACTGGGCTCGGAGGGATTCGAACCCACGACCAAAGGATTATGAGTCCTCTGCGCTACCGCTGCGCCACAAGCCCCAGTTGTTTTTTTTATTTAGTTATCAATATTAAGACTGCGCTACCTTCCTCTCACAAAACGATACTCAATCGTTTTGTTCGGCACAGTGCCACAAGCCCCAGTTGTTTTTTTTTATTTAGTTATCAATATTAAGACTGCGCTACCTCCCTCTCACTAAACGATACTCAATCGTTTTGTTCGGCACAGTGCCACAAGCCCCAGTA
>JAISCP010000106.1 GCA_031265495.1 Heliobacteriaceae bacterium
CAAAAAATTCAGAAGAAAAAGAAATTAAAAAATAAATTGATTAAAGATGTTCAGAAATTAATTCCTGAATTTGACACGGAACTTTTGAGAATTGAAGCAGAAGAAATTATTGATATTGAACCCGAACCGCCGGGTAATATTGTGGAGTTCAAACGGATTAAGAAGCCGACTGTACGGCAAATTCAAATGAATAAACCACTTTTTGGTTCGGACTTTGAAAAATGCGAGTGGCTTCAACAGAACGGTTGCACCTGCCAAGAAGACAGAATGTGGCTGAATGAATATTTACAAAGTGAAGAATACAAAAATCTATACGGAGGCGATTTATGAAAAAAATATTTGTAAAAACGAAGAATGTAAAAAACTTTACAGCACTGATGGAAAAATTAAAAAATGTTCCGCCCAATTTGCCCAAAATGGCTCTTGTGTACGGCGAACACGGGCTTGGCAAAACCCGGACCATAATGTGGTGGGTGAACAAAAACGATGCGGTGTACGTCAGAGCCTGCCAAAATATGACCAGCCGCTGGCTGCTTTCTGAAATCGCCGAGGAACTCGGCGAAAAAGCCTTCTGGAACACGCAGGATAGCTTTGAAATTGTCGAAAGAAACCTAAAACAAAATCTAAAAATTATTATTGTGGACGAGGTTGACTATCTTGTCGATAAAAATTCCGTTGAAACCCTGCGTGATATTCACGACCGCACCGACTGCCCCGTGGTGCTCGCCGGAATGGGAAATGTTGACAGAAAATTATCCCGCTACAAACACCTCACCGACAGGTTTTACGCCACTATGAAATTTGAACATTTTGACAAATCCGACATCAAGCAAATAATAGAACAGCTTTCAGAAGTGGAATTTACGCAAGATGCAATGGAACATCTTGCAAGTAAAACAAATCAGTTCCGGCAGATAGTGAAACTGCTTGATAAGATTGAAAAATTATCAAAAACAAACGGCATCAAAGTATTGGACGAATACAAATTAAAGGAACTACTTAATGAACGAACAACTGTTACGAACCTGCAAACGCCTAAATCGGTTCACCCTTGAAGAATTAGAAATAATCACCGAAACCGATAAATCACTGCTAAAGCCTGTTTTAGAGGAGTTTATTTCTCAAAGACAGCTTGTGTTGAGGGATGGGATTTATTTTTATTGCAATAAAAAAAGTACAGAAAAAGCCTTGTTAAAGCTGCCGTTAAGTTTTCAATATCACTCGCCGAAGGTTATTGAAATAATAATAAGAAGTTTCTGTGCAGATATACCCTCAACCAAAACAGCTTTATTAACAGATTTGGGGTTAAGCTGCATAACAAAGTTTTATAAGTTTTTTAGAAAACTGCTCTATGAAAAACAGCAAGAAGAGCTTTTAATAAGTTACAGAAACAATCCTCAAAAGCCAAGTACACGAGTGTTCTTTGATGTGCCTTTTTCCTTTTATACTTACAACAAAAAGATTTTTGTAACAATAAAGCCATTTCCAAAAAAGAAAAATCCGCACAGTGTCACAGAAGAGGATTACAGCGAATTCAAGCGTGTTTACAGCTTTGTTACACGAGGCAGGGAAAGTCATAAATTCCAAGTTAATATGGAACACCGCATCGCAGAACTCATCTGGAGGCGTAACAAACCGTTTGAACAGCTTTTCACTGAGTTAAAAGCCCTCTTGAATACTTAAGAGAATTTATATACATAGCCAGCCAAAATTGGAATATAAAACAGTTTTTAAACAGAGGTTTGGCGGCTTATTGTTTTTATATTAAAATTAAAATATGGACAGACATACAAAAGAACAGCGCCATAAAAATATGCAAGCGGTAAAGGACAAGAAAACGAAGTTGGAAAATCTTGTTTGCGAGATGCTGTGGAACAGAAATGTAAGGTTCAGGCGAAATGTTACGGACTTACCGGGGAAACCTGACATTGCCATAAAGAAATATAAGGCGGTTGTTTTTATAGATTCCTGCTTTTGGCATAAATGCCCGATACATTATAAAGTACCGGCAACAAATACGGAGTTTTGGGAAAATAAAATCACCGGCAATATGTTGCGTGATGAAGAAGTCAACAAAATTTACCAAAATATGGGTTGGAATATTTTGAGAATTTGGGAACACGAAATTAAGGACAGCCTTGAGGTTGCAACGAATAAAATAATCAACTTTATTAATGCCGCAAAAAATTAGCCGGCTTGTTTGCAATGTTCCGTAAACATTTTTCCGAATGCTTTGGCAAGTTCAACCGGTACGGCATTACCGACCTGTCTTGCGAGAGAACCTAAGCCGGAGCCATAAAATTTGAATTGTTTGGGAAATGTTTGTAGGCATGCCGCTTCTCTTACACTGATGGCTCTGTCTTGCTCGGGATGCCCGAATCTTCCGTTTGATATGCTCGTGCATCTTGTTGTCAGAGTAACGGCAGGTTGGTCCCATTCCAAACGACCGTAAACATCGGAATGCCCGTCATGTTTTTTGTGACATTCCAGATAGAGTTCTTTTGACCAATCTTTTCGACCTTGTCCGGCTTTTATTTGTTGCAATCTTTTAAGATTAATTTCTTGCAAACCCGCTGTTTGATGGTTCGGGTATTTTTTTTTGTCGAAATGTTCTTCTCCCGCATTTATTTTGGGCAAATTATATATGGCATCCCGTACGGTTTTATAAGGCTTGTTGACGTTACTGCCGCGAGTTTCTCTCGGATAAGTCGGTTCCCCCAGCTTACTGGCGATTAACACAAGTCTTTTACGCCTTTGAGGTACTCCGTAATCTTGTGCATGAACAATCTTAGGCTCCGGAACATTATAGCCCATATTTTTTAAATTTTTAATGAAATTCGGCAGCGGTCCGTCTTTATCAATTTTTTGTAAACCGGGAACATTTTCGCATAAAATAAAATCCGGGTTACATTCTTTGACAAATCGTAAAAATTCGCTCAGCAAATCAATTCTTTTATCCTCGGAACTGAAGCGCTTTTTGTTTTGTGAGGAAAACGGTTGGCAAGGCGCACAGCCGCAAAATAAAATGTAGTGAGTTTTATTGTATTTATCAACAAATTCTTTAACCGCATTTATTTCAACTTTACGAATATCTTCACAGACGGTTTTTTCGGGACGAATATTTTTCTGAAAAGTTTCAATGGCATCTTTATCGGTGTCCAATGCCAAAACTACATCCATACCGGCTTTTTGCAACCCGGCACTTGTCCCCCCACACCCTGAGAAAAAATCAAATACTTTTATACTATTTTCTTTTTTCTTATTAACCATGCCAAAATCTCATTTTTTACATACTCCATGCTGTAAATATTTTAGCACAAAAAAGTTGATGTCGCCAGTTTTCAACTGTTATATTTACATCTGAACACATATAATCAACTACATTTTTGAAATATAGTTGATATGTTCAAAATATTAGGATAACTTGCAATATATTTCATAAACTATTGACAAATACATTATGCTGTGTCACGATAAAATCAATATTGAGCGAAATTTAGGATAGGTATGTCGGAAACAAAAAAAAGAAAGATTTAAACGAATTGCCGGAGCAAGAACGAATAAACTTTTGGAAATAATTAAATTACTCGGCAATTGCTCAAATACCGGTAACTATGAATATACCGAGGATGATGTGCGAAAAATATTCGGAGCTTTGGAGAAAGAGTTAAAAGCGGCGAAGATTAGGTTTGAACAAAGTTCTAAAAAAGATAAGTTTCGACTGTAACGGAAAAGGATGATTGAATGGCGGATGCAAAGTGGGATTTCCCTATACTAAGCGGCGGTACTGAACAAGGTTATACAAACAGCGGTATTGAAACGTTTAGAGGAGCGGAATTAATTGATAATTTAGCAAGAGAAATTTGTCAAAACTCACTTGATGCCAAAGATGCCGATTCAAAAGAACCGGTTACGGTGGAATTTGAATTATTGTCTGTAAAAAAAGGTGATTATCCGCTTTTTAAAGAATATGCCGAATGTATTGCAGGATGCAAAAAGTATTGGGAAAACCGTTCAGACAAAAAAGTGAAATTATTCATTGAGCGTGCCGAGAATGTCCTTTCAAAAGAGGAAATTAAAGTTTTAAGAATAAGTGATTACAATACAACCGGATTAACAGGTTCTGATGCCAATCAAAATGAAGAGTCCGTTTGGAGAGCATTGGTGAGTGCGGACGGAGTTTCCGCAAAAAATAATGATACGGCGGGCGGTTTGTACGGTATAGGTAAAAATGCTCCTTTCGCATGTTCCGATATTAGCGTTGTTTTCTATAATACTTATGCCAAAGATAATAAAAAGGCTTTTCAGGGAGTGGCTCGGGCGGCTACTTTGTACAGGGAAGACAATAAAACCGCTACGCAAGGTATCGGGCATTATCGTTCAACCGAAAAGTATAAGCCTGTTACGGCAGATATTGAATGCGGGTTCAGGGATTTATTTTCAAGAGATAAGTACGGCACGGATATTATTATAGTCGGTTGTGAAAAATTGACCGAAGAAAAAGATTGGCAGGATAAACTTAAACTGGCGATTATAAGAAATTTCTTACTTGCCATACTTGAAAACAAATTAGTTGTGAAAATAGGTGACCAAACAATAAACAATGAACATTTAGTAACGATGATTGACAGTTACAAAGAGGCGGGTTCGGAAGCGGCAGCACAAACCGTCAGGCTGTTTGACACGATTGTCAGTTCTGATGGTGAAGCAAAGACCGAAACCGTAATAACCGATAACGATTTGGAAATTTATTTAAAACAAAACCCGACCTATAAACGGGAGATTGCGAATTTTCGAACAACCGGCATGCTTGTCGGTATAAATAAGCGAAGAATGATGCAAAATTTCACGGCAGTTATTGTTGTCAGAGGCGAAAAATTGGGCGAAATTTTGCGCTTAACGGAGCCGCCGAAACATAACAAATGGGATTATAAACTTATTGAAGATAAAGCTAAAAGTAAAGAAGCAAAAAAATATATTGATGATATTAACGAAAAAGTTAAAAAGCTAATTGACGAAAATTATAAAATTGATGTTGAAGACACCGTTGATGCCGATGTCGGTGAATATCTTCCCGATGAACTTGAAGATTTGCCGAATAAGAATAAACAAGCGGGCGAAGACAAACTGCGTCCGGTACAGAAAATCCTGGGCAAGCCTAAAGTCGTGGATTTTCCGAAAGACAGCAATGCGGAAACCGTAAAGCAACAAGAGGGAGAAGCGATTGAAAATGATGAATCGGAAATAAGAAATGACGGTAAAAATCCCGAACCTTACCTGGAGCCGAAAATTCCGCAACAAATTGACCCGATACCGGGCGGAGAAACAAAAGGAATATCAGAAGGACAAGGTTCTAAAACTCGCATAATATATCCCGCTTTAAAATTACAAAGAATGATTGCGGTAAATTATGAACAAGGATTATACAAACTTGTGTTAATACCCATAAATAATTGCGAAAGAATATTTGTTGATTTTTCGGCGATTGGCGAAGGTTCAAGCGGCGATGATATTGCCGTTGAAAAATACACGCTAAACAAGCGCTCTTTTAGCGGTAACGGCTCTAAAACAGGTCCGTTTGCAATTAATGCCGATGAGAGAAGTGAGATTTTTGTTACTTTCAAAAACAAAGAAAAAATGGTTATAAATATGGAAATCACGGAGGAGGTTAGACAATGAAATTAAGAAACAACTTTCCTCATCCCGTATTAATTGATAACGGTTCGGATTATGTTAATTGCAGCTTTGAATTATCAGAAACCGAAAATGCAAAAATAGAAGGCGATTATTTATCGTTTGATATAAATTATTTGCTTAATTCCGACGGCTTAAACGGTCTTCTGACAACCGATAAAGCTAAGGTTTTGATTAAGGCATACAGTCCGAAAACGGCATATCGTGATACTTTTCTTATTAACGATACAACAGGCATTAATGTTAAAATTCCAAAAAACAGCATTGCCGAAAAAGTTGAAATTTACGGCAGCATTATTGCGAATCAGCCGATAAAACAATTCTGCCTACCGGAGCATAACAAAAATTTATTCGGAACAACTTATTTTGAGATTAGAAAAGCCGATGTTCTTGCAACGGCAAAGAAAATAGTTATCGAAGTTGATGCGAGCGAATTGGAAGGTCCGGTTGTTTCCATATTCAACATTCGGAAAAATCTTGAAATTGATACATCCATAAAACCTGATTTTGATGATGAAAAAATTGATATTCATTTAGATGAAAAAACTTTTAATGTTTATAATAATTTAAAAAATAACTTGCCGGCACTAAAAAGATATCTCGCCGCAGTCATAGTATTTCCTGTATTGATTGAAGCGTTATCTCTTATAAAATCTTCTTCGGAAGACGAATCCGGATATGCGGATAAACGCTGGTACAGGATGATTAACAAGAAAATGGCGGATAAAAATATTGATGATTTGGAATCAATCAGTATAACCGAAGCGGCAAATAAATTACTCGGTGATATTGCTCAGGAAGCATTGATTAGTCTTAGTGAACAAATATACAGGGATTTTGACGGCGGATTTGAAAGCGGAGGTGCGGACTAATGTATTTAAGCTACTTTGAAGAACCTGCGTACGATAAATTGCGGCAAGATATATCAAATAATGTTGAAAACTATATTATTGATGACACTTCTTGGTTAGATGCATATTTTAACGGGCTTCCTTATGCTAAAATATCAGGCATTATGGTAAATGATGCAAAATTAGATTATGAAGATTCCAAAAAACTAACAATTGATGAAAAAAACGCTCAAGATTTAACCAACGTCAGACTATTATATGATGCGTTTAAAAAATTAACTCCGTTGCAAGCTACCAACAGGCTTATGTGGTCGCACCTGGCACATACAAGATTTAAAGGTTATACGGTTTCACGGTGGATTAATGACTCTGATACCGAAGACAACGAAATTCAGGGCACTATTGCAAAAAGATTTTTTGTGACTGACCAAAAGGGTCTGATACGTATGAATGCAGTTTCAAGATTGTGGTGGGCGGGTTATTTAACTTATGATGAAAACAACTCGGCAAACCCGTATCACTTGACAGAAATACTTTTAACTAACCAGCAAATCTGGGCCGACATTCTGGACACACCGTTTTGCGGCAATAAAAAAGTTATAAAAGGCTTTTTGTCGGGACTCAAAAAATATCTTGATGAAGGAAATGCTAAGACCAATCTTGCCGACTTTGTTCGTGAATGCGTCAAATACTTCAGAAGATATGCCGCCGTCACAAATGTTGATTTTTTGGATGAAGCTGAAATTACCGACATTGTATATAAATTTTTAACAAAATAAAATAGGAATAATTATGACAAACAAAAACGGAATTATCATTTATCAAACCCAAGACGGTAAGACAAAAATTGATGTAACAATTGATACTGATACCGTTTGGCTCACACAAGGGCAGATGGTTGAGTTGTTCCAATCAAGCAAAGCAAATATTAGCGAACATATTTCTAATATTTTCAACGAGGGTGAATTGGATGAATTTTCAGTTGTTCGGGATTTCCGAACAACTGCCCAAGACGGCAAAAATTACAATACAAAGCACTACAATCTTGATGTTATTATCTCTGTAGGCTATCGTGTAAAGTCACTCCGCGGTACACAGTTCAGAATTTGGGCTGCGCAGACTTTAAAAGAATATATGGTTAAAGGTTTTGCGATGAATGATGACCTCTTGAAACAAGCCGGAGGCGGAAGCTATTGGAGCGAACTTTTAGAGCGTATCCGTGATATCCGCTCGTCCGAAAAAGTTTTTTACCGCCAAATCCTTGATATTTACGCAACAAGTATTGATTATAGTCCGAAAGCCGAAGAAACACTGCAATTTTTCAAGGTTGTTCAAAATAAAATGCACTTTGCCGCTCACGGACACACCGCTGCCGAAATTCTTTACCTGCACGCAGACAGCACTCAACCTAATATGGGGCTAACCTGTTTTAAGGGCAATCATCCGATGAAAAGCGAAGTTGCAATCGCAAAAAATTACTTAAATGAAGATGAATTAGACATCTTAAACCGCATAACAATGGCATATTTGGAATTTGCAGAAATCCAAGCCGTGCGTCAAATTCCGATGACAATGAACGATTGGATTGCGAAACTGGATGATTTTATTAAATTATCCGGCAGCGAATTGCTCCAAAATGCCGGCAAAGTTTCCGGTCTTGAAGCGGAAAATAAAGCACTTACGGAGTATGCGATTTATAAAGAAACCATAAAAAATGAATTGTCCGAAGTAGAGAAAGATTTTTTAGAAAATCTTAAACAAACTCAAAAACAAATTGAGAAGAAAGAGAAGAGAGAAAATAAAAGATGAAAACAATAGGTGTATATGGCTAATATTAAAGCCGGAATATTACAAGTACTATAATGACATTTGGTGATATTGCTATGATTCAGCAATATCCATCCCGTTATTTCTTTACCATTAATATTGATTTACCCTCAAAATTAGAATTGAAAGAATATATATGCTAATTACTCTCATACAGAATTGAAAATATCAATTATAGAATAGGTACATATAATTTTGACAGTATTATTGAAAGCGAACCAACGTATGATCCTGATACAGGCTTGCTAACAGGCGGCATCACAAACGTTGACCTTGGCTATGACACAATCCGTGATGAAGACGGCAGCGGGGCAATAGTTATAGACGGAAAAGTTCTGTACGGTTCACAAGACGCCCCCGTTGCAGGAGGTAAATGGGTTGACTGCTTAGGCAATACGTATGAATGGGACGGAGTGAACGGCTCCGGCCTCGTAATAAACGGCAAAATTACTGTTCAAAACTTTAAATCAGGTGATTTAGGTATAGTGTTAAATGAGTTTCCGGAAGCAAAAATTATAAGAATTGATCCGTTGGTTATAGACCTTAACGGTAACGGGGTGGAGCTTACAGATATAGAAAATTCAACGGCATATTTTGATTTGGACGGAGACGGCATAAAAGAGAAGGTTCAATGGGTAAACTCTAATGACGGGATATTAGTATTGGACAGGAATTCAGACGGACAAATTAACGGTGTGGATGAACTATTCGGAAACCCTTCCGCAATCGGGTTTGAGGTCTTGAAACAGTATGATAACATAAATGACAACGTAATTGATGCAAATGATACTAAATTTAATCAATTCAGAGTTTGGCAGGATTACAACCAAAACGGCGTTATTGATGATGGTGAACTGAAATCATTTAATGAGTTAAATATTTCAAGTATTAATTTGAATTACAGCAGCCCTGCTAATCCGGATGATGCTACTTATGGCGAGCATTCTGTCGTTACCTACGGAGACGGTACAACTTCAACTGTTACGGACATAAATCTTGCTGTTAATCCTACTGATACACAGCATGGAACATCCGGTGCAATAAGTGGTGATATCCTTGCGCTTCCTCAATTAAAAGCAACCGGGCTGGTTTGTGATTTGCATTCGGCTATGGCAAATGACAGCGAACTTCAAGCAGTTGTAGAAAGTCTGACAGGGGAAGATGCTGTAACGATTTACCAAAATTTTGATGAACTTTTAAAACTGTGGGCAGGTGTAAATGTTAGTTCATCAGAATTACGAGGGGAATACTCCGCCCAAAAAGCAGCTATTGTTGAGAAATTTTATAACCGACAATTTTATCAGGATGTTATGGGAACTGTTACTGAAAATATCCCGGCAGATATCGCGCCTAAGTTTAAAACGCTTTATTTGAGTATAAAAGATAAAATGTTTAGCGCATTTGTTGTTCAGACGCAGGTTTTCGACTGTCTTGACGGAATTATATTTGATGATTCAGGGTTTAGTGTGACCGGTGATACCGCAGAAATTAGTCAGGCAATATCTGATTTTGTATCAACTGCTTCGGTCGAAGATGTTGCATTCCTGAGTGTTGTTTTGAATCAACTTAAAAGAAATTATGTATTTGATTTTGATGCAAGTATTTTGCCTGACGATATTGAACAAATAAAAAGAGATTGTCTCGGATACCATATTCCAATTATCGGCAATAGCGGGGCGGAAGGTCATAATATTATTTTAGGAAGTTCAGGAGATGATTATATAACAGACCCTTACGGAAATGACATTTATTATACAGGAGACGGCGATGATACAATAGTAGACCATAGCTATAGCAATGACACCATATATTCAGGAGCAGGTAATGACTTCATAGATTTATATACTAATAATTCTGAAATCCATGCAGGAGCGGGTAATGATTACATCAAAATATTTTCGTCGATCGGTCATACAACAATAGAAGGCGGTACCGGCAATGATGTCATTAAAACGCAAGGAGAAACTACTTATATTTTCAATCTTGGTGACGGACAGGACACTATAACCACAGAGAATGATTCTTATTCCTGCTGCACTGATACAATACAGTTTGGAGAAGGTATTACGTGGGACGACCTTGAGTTTGAAAAACAAGATATAGAAGTTCAGGGCGACTATTATTGGGAAAATGTAATTGAACATAATCTTGTGATAAAGATTAAAAATACAGATGACCGGATTACTGTTAAACATTGGTTTGGGAACTCTGAAGGTTGGAATAATAACCTCGATTACAAAATTGAACAATTTGTATTTAGTGATGGCTCTGTTTACACTCCGGCTGACATTTCTAATCCTGATGTTATTGAGGGTACAAACGGAGAGGATGAGATTGACGGAACTTGGCAAAATGATACAATTATTGGCAATCAGGGCAATGATGTTATAACAGACTCTGACGGTAACGACACATATATCTTTAATCTTGGTGACGGACAGGATACAATAACCGATGCAGACGGCGTTGATACAATTATATTTGGGGAAGGTATTACTCTTGATGACTTAGAGTTTGTCCGGGCGGAAAATCCGGAATATCCTAAAGGTTCTTATGGTTACGGTGAATATGACAGTTTGCTTGTAAGCATTAAAAATACAGATGATTCAATTACAATATCTAATTATTACTACAAAGACAGATATAACCACAACGAAGATGTATACCCTTATATGATAGAAAATATAGAATTAGCGGACGGTACAATATTGAATGCAGCAGATGTCGAGTCATACAGAACATTACCTTTAACTGACGGCGATGATTATGTTTATGGCAGAAAGACAAATGATACTTACGATAACACAGACGGAAATAATACTATTATTGACCAACATGGAGATGATGTTTACATAACCGGGGACGGAGACGACTATATTGTAGATAATTATGACAATAATCATACTGACTATGCAACACGCTACGGCAATGACGAATACTATACCGGCGACGGGGATGACACAATCATAGATAATAGTTATGGCAATGATACAGTATATTCAGGTGCCGGAAATGATTCAATAAAAATGTATAGTGATACTGCTGAGATTTATGCGGGCACCGGAGATGACGGTATAAATGTTCATGCAAGCAGCAGTACCATTGAGGGTGGCGCGGGCAATGACATAATCGAAACAGAAGGTACAAGTACATTTATATTTAATCCGGGTGACGGTCAAGACACAATAACCGCAAAAAATTGGAATGATAATAGTTCCGATTATACTAATACAATTCAATTTGGCGATGGAATCACTTGGGATGACCTTGAGTTTGAAAAACAAGATATAGAAGTTCAAGATGACTATCATTTTGAAAATGTAATTGAACATAATCTTGTGATAAAGATTAAGAATACAGATGACCAAATTACAATTAAACATTGGTTTGGAAATGCTGATGACCAAAATAATGATTATGATTACAAAATAGAAAACTTTGTATTTGCGGACGGTACTATACATACTCATCAGGATATTACTCCGGGTACCGGTTTAGTTGAGGGAACTGAAGACGATGATATATTAGAAAGTTCTTCAGGTAATGACACAATTCAAGGTCTGGCAGGGAATGATATTATTTCAGATGCTGCCGGTAATGATACTTATATTTTTAATCTTGGCGACGGACAAGATACCATAACAGATGCTGACGGAGTTGACACAATTAAATTTGGGGAAGACATTACTCTTGAAGATTTAGAATTTATAAGAGTGGAAAATCCTGCATACACTAAAGGCTCATATTATTACGGAGCATACGATAACTTGCTCATTAGAATTAAAAATACGGATGATTCAATTACAATATCTAACTATTACTACAAAGACAGATATAACCACAATGAAGATGTATATCCTTATATGATAGAAAATATAGAATTAACTGACGGTACAATATTGAATGCAGCAGATGTTGAATCATATAGAACATTACCTTTAACTGACGGCGATGATTATGTTTATGGTACTAAAGCGGATAATACTTATAATTATACGGACGGAAACAATACAGTTATTGATCCTCATGGAGATGATATTTATATAACCGGAGACGGAGACGACTATATTGTAGACAATTATGACGCTAATCACACTGACTACGCTACACGCTACGGCAATGACCAATACTATACCGGAGACGGGGATGACACAATCATAGATAATAGTTATGGCAATGATACAGTATATTCAGGTGCAGGAAATGATTCAATAAAAATGTATAGTGATACTGCTGAGATTTATGCGGGCACCGGAGATGACAGTATAAATATTCATGCAAGCAGCAGTACTATTGAAGGCGGTATTGGTAATGACATAATCGAAACAGAAGGTACAAGTACATTTATGTTTAATCTGAGTGACGGTCAAGACACAATAACCGCAAAGAATTGGAACGATAATAATTCCGTTTATACTAATACAATACAATTTGGCGAGGGAATCACTTGGGATGATCTTGAGTTTGAAAAACAAGATATAGAAGTTCAGGGCGACTATTATTGGGAAAATGTAATTGAACATAATCTTGTGATAAAGATTAAGAATACAGATGATCAAGTTACAATTAAACACTGGTTTGGAAATGCTGATGACGGGAACAATGATTATGATTACAAAATAGAGAATTTTGTATTTGCGGACGGTACATCTTATACAAACGACCATATTTTAGTAGAGTTATTAAACAGAGAAGGTGCGCTTATAGGCACTGATGAAGTTGATTTGTTAAGCGGAACCGCAGCAAATAATATTTTCTATGGTAAAAATGGTAATGATGTTATTACAGATGCATTTGGCGGAAATGATACTTATGTTTTTGAGCTGGGTGATGGTCAAGATACAATAAGTGACTATACCGGAGCTGACACAATTAGATTTGGACAAGGAGTTACTGCAAATGATATTTCTATAACAAGAAAAGCTAATGATTTAGTAATCAACATAAATAATACTGAAGATAGTATAACCGTACTTAATTGGGGCTCAGGTTATAATTATCAAATAGAAAAATTAGAATTTGAAGATGGTACAGTTTTAAACAATATTAATTCTTTAGTTTCAAAATATATTGGTACAAACAACAATGATGAAATAGTTGCGAATACACAAAGTAATTTTATAAGTGCTGGTGACGGGAACGATATTATAAATGCTGATCTTGGCAATGACACAATAATCGGCGGCTCCGGCAACGACAGGCTGGACGGAAGCTACGGCGATGACACCTACATCTTCAACTCCGGTGACGGCAATGATACAATCAGCGAATATACCGGCAATGACTTAATTCAATTTAGCGAGTCCGTAGATAAATTGAATATTGCTGTCTTCCAAGATGGTAACAACTTGATTATCGACTACGGAGAATCCGGCGGACAGGATAAAATAACTATTCTCAACCAACAAAACTCAACCTACACCGTAGAAAAACTGGAACTGTCCGACGGCTCCTACATAGCAAACTCCGAGATAAACCAAATAATCCAAAACATGACAGCCTATGCAGCAAACAACAGCATAGAATTTACCAATATTGATTCAGTCAAAAACAACGAGGATTTGATGGCGTTAGTCGCAAATTCTTAGCATAGTTAGAGAATTATACTCCCCCTTCACAGAATAACAAAATATGAAATATCTTTTATTACTTTTAATTTTACTTATACCGTTGCAAACAAATGCCGAAACGCTTAATTACCAAGACACTTTGAACAAAGCAATCAATAACTCGTTTGATCTGAAAATGTCCGCTGTGGATATTGAGATAGGCCGGGCACAGTTGAAAGCGGCAAGGTCAGATTGGTATCCGACTTTAGGCGTTCAGGCAAACTCCGAGCATAACCAAAACCTTGCCGGCCCGAACGCTCAAATGGGTTATGCCGGAAGCACAATGATTATTCCTTATACCCAATACCGCAACATGATTTATACGACACTTCAGTACAATTTGCTTGACTTCGGCGTTACCGGCAGAAAAGTACATATTGCAATATCAGATTTAGAACAAAAGAAAATCTCGTATGATATTCAGGTAAAAGAATTGAAATTAAAGATATTAGAGTTATATACAAAATTAATGTTGAATAGAATTTCAATATTAAACGAATAATTGAAATAACATATGAAGTATTGTATAATGTTTTTACAGAGGACTTAGAATAAACGACAGACGGTCAACAAAAAATGTTTGATAAAATAACCCGTATCGGCAGCCGTGCGGTTAAGAAAGCACAGGAAGAAAACCGTAGGCTCGGTATTCCAAATGTTTACTGCATTAACGGGAAAATTATTTTTGAAATACCGGACGGTACAGTTAAAACTGATTACAAATTTTCTGTATAAATTGGATTTTCCGGCAAAAAAAGTTCTAAAATCGTCCCGTATAGCCCAAATTAAAATTCTTGTCAATATCAAATGTGAATATTTTTAATATGGTAATAATATTTGCGTTGGTGTAATTGTATAGTTTTGCAACAATATTATGTTGTTACAAAAATTGCGTACAGAATAAGTTTTTATAATTATATGAGCGGTATAAGAATTAATAAACCGGATAGTAATCCGATTTCATCTGATGCATGCGGTGCTAATACTCTTAAACCGCCGCAGGAGATATCTATATTTAATAAACTGCCGGATGCTACTACTGAACAAGCTGATACTCCACCGCCTAAAAAATCGTCGAACCACGATGATAGGAGATACATAGACCGATTGCCTAATCGGAATAATGAAAAAGAACCGCCGATAGTTAGTTATTGTAAAAATTTTCTGGGTATATATTTCACGGGAGAAG
This sequence comes from Heliobacteriaceae bacterium, assembly GCA_031265495.1. GTDB lineage: Bacteria > Cyanobacteriota > Vampirovibrionia > Gastranaerophilales > Gastranaerophilaceae > UBA947. The sequence continues at coordinate 15,171 of JAISCP010000106.1, forward strand.
ACGCCGCAGACAAAGCCAAAGAATACTTAAAAAGCTTATCTGATAATACAAAACCAAGAACAACGCAGAGCATTAGCAGCGAGGGGCTTGAAAGAAAAATTAATACTATAACCGTAACATCTAACGTTGAAGAAACAGCTCCGGGTACGATAGAAGAACTTAAGCGAATCGGAGAGGAAGTCGGTTTTACTGTGCAGACAGCAGACACGTATGATATTTGGCTTGAAGACCCCTACATCAGGCGGCATGACGGCAAGGTTTTGGTTTCAGATTTAACAAAAAATAATAAATATGCTTTTAGGTCTCAAGCTAATGCTGTAAGTGAGTTAAGAGGTAATATTTCGACCGGCGTACAAGGTCGGGTAAGTGAAGGATCCAACTATAAGGAATATATTAAATTAATTCCGGATGAAGACAGGGTTGTAGGAAAAAGCTACCTTGAAGGCGGTAACGTGTTAAACCACCGTTCGTCGGACGAAAGTCCCGCTGCTATAATCGGAGAAGAATCAATAGGCTACACATTGGCTATAATGGAGCTGGAAGATACTCCTGAAAACAGAGAAATTGCCCAAGCACAAATAGCCGAAGATCTCGGTTTACCAAAAGAGAATGTAACATTTATCCGGCAATTTGATTTCCACATAGATATGTGGTACAGACCGTTACAAAACGGAGTTGTGGCAGCGCCTGATTTTGACAGTGCAATAGACATGGTTGCGGAAATACTGCAAGACCCGGAGCTTGAGGACTCTAAAAAAGAAGACTTAGAAAAATTAAATGAAGGATTACAGGAAATGAAAATACTTGCTTCTCAACATGCAAACGAAGCTGAAGATAAGCTAAAACAAGCAGGATACAAAATTATTAAGGCTCCGAGTTTCGCTGTTACCCCCAATATACCGGATGTCATGCACATAAACTATATGAACGGAGTCGGCGGTACCGCAGATAACGGTGAAACTTATTATATAACAAATACTTCCGGCATACCGCAACTTGACGACAAAATAGAACAATATCTTAAAGACAATGCAAATATTGACAAAACATACTTTACGCCAACAAATACTTTGTTAAAAAAAATGGGCGGTTTAGACTGTATAACACAAGAAAATTGAATTTATCCGTTATGATAAACTTAACACTCACAGCAGAGCCCGCATTGTCATGGTTCAACGCTTTCCGGCGGACAAAGACAGAGGATTGCCATAGCGCGTGCGCTTATCACCGACCCGCGTGTAATAATCTTTGATGAAGCAACCTCCGCGCTCGATTATGAGTCAGAACGTATAATTATGGAAAACTTAGACATAATTAAAAAAGGCCGCACAATGTTCATAATCGCCCACAGGCTTTCCACTGTTAAGAATTGCGATTTAATTATTGCATTGGATAAAGGCAGGATTATTGAAGCGGGAAGTCATGATGTTCTGATTAACAAACGCGGCTGTTATCATGATTTATA